>NZ_CAUJAN010000002.1:300000-463479 GCF_963082495.1 Methanobrevibacter sp. V74 | reverse complement strand
AGTGTCAAAACAGATTATAATTTCCAAATTTGATTTATTTTCGAATATTCTTTGAAGTTAATATAGTAAACTACATGATCCGAATACTTTTATCCATATCACCAATTTAATCAGCATCTTCATCTAAAGTTTCTAAAAGAAAACTGACAGGACGAAATCCATCATTGCAAGATATCATTGCAGATTTTTTATTTTTCATCCAACCTTCATAAAAATCTTCAGCTCCATGAGATAACGCTAAAACAAATGGATATAAATTTTCCCATGCACTATCACAGAAATTATCAGGTTTAACCCAACTATTTGCAATGAATACCTCACCTACTTCCACATCACATTCATGTTCAAGTGGATTTTCGTATTTCTCGATTAAATCATCATGTCGGACTTTTTTCATAACTGTGATTTTTACTTTTTTCATATTATTCCTCTTTAAATCATGATCTTTTAAGAGATTTTTTATATTTCCAACATTTACATCATCTAGATTTATTCCTATTATTTTCAGAAGTCCCCATATTTATTGAAATTGTTTTCCAATTTCCTTTTTTCATTAGAATTTGAAATATCATAATATGCATCATAGCATCATCATATGCTTTATCCAGATTACTTTTAACCATTTTTGAAATTTTACTTTAAATTTAAATGTTTTTCATATTTCTTTTTCAATGAATTATTGTTTATTCAATACACTTAAAATTTCCGTCTGATTTAAAATTTGAATTAGTAACAGATAATGTTTCATTATCCTATTGTTTAATACTGGCTTCTTCTAACTTTTCACAAGTTAAATAATGAATAAATCAATTTTACTAACTGAGCCTCTTAAATTTCATTGATAAAAACTCTCTAATTCTTCTTTTAAGAAATAATATTCCTTTAATTCATCAGATGTTAAGTTAAAAGTTAATTTAGACCTGTATCTAAAAAATAAAAAAGTGGAGGAATTAGCCTCTAGTTACAATACTAATAATATCTCCATCTTTTAGCTCATAATCACTTGCCACACGCATGTTTTTTCTTGCATCAACAGCATGCATGAACTTATCTCCAATATCAGTATGGACAATATAAGCCAATTCACGAGGATTAGAACCTTTAGGAACTAAAAAACCATCAGGCAAAACATTGCCTTTTTGATCTGTGTATTTATGTTCATCCTGAACTGGATAAACAACAATATTCTTCAATAATTCAAAAATACCATAATTTAAAGCATCTTGAATGCCAGTGCTTCCATAAACATCTAAAATATTTGTCTGAATATATTCTAGAGCCTTAAGCTGATTTTCATTTAATTTATCTTTTTCAAGAATTTCAAAATGGTCATCTCCAGACAAATATGATATTAAACCTGCTTCAGATGCTCTTACAAGTGCTATTTCAGATTCTGCTGAAGCTGGAATTACATTTGGATATTTTTCCTTAATCTTCTTAATATTTTCAGCAGAAGTAGGTAAATCTGCTTTATTTGCAACAATCATCATTGGTTTAGCAATATGTAAGATATTTCTAGTTAATTCGATTAAATCTTCTTCATCCCACCTATTATAATCTGGCTCAATATTTCTTTTAGCTTCTATAATATCTTCTATAGCTATTCCAGTTCCAGATAATTGATCAAATAACACTTTTGAAATATCTAAGTGTTCAGCACCTACTTTTCTTATAAGTCTAACCCAATTACGTGATAATATTCCATACATCCACATTACTATTTCCTCTTCTAAAAACTCAATATCTTCAAGAGGATCATGAGTTCCAGGATCAACAGGATTTCCTTCAATATTTGTTGAACCTGAAGCATCTACAACATGAATAAACACTTTTGCTTGCATCAGATCATCTAAAAATTTATTACCTAATCCCTTTCCTTCATGTGCCCCAGGAACAAGCCCTGCAACGTCTATTAATTCAATTGGAAGTAACCTTTTTCCATCTTTACAAATTGAATTATGAGGATTACAAGTAACTTCTAATTCTTTACATGGACAATCCTTTATTACATGAGCAACCGCTTTGTTTGCATCAATGGTTGTAAATGGATAATTTGCCATTTCAACAGATGAAGCTGTTGCTGAATTGAAAAATGATGATTTGCCCACATTTGGTTTTCCAGTAACTGCAATTTGAAGCATAATAATCATTTTTATTATTTGTATTTAAAATTATAAATAGTTTCAGAAATCATATTATATTTAATGAAAGATGATGAAATTGAAAAACCTCAAGCAATGAAAATCAGGCAGGGAATTCAAGATGCAATGACCTTTTCACTTCCGGACAAAAAATTCAGTGAAGAAAATATTGAACTTGTTGAAATTGACATTGAATTAGATAATTTAGGAGAGAATTTTCAAAATTACAGAATTTTAAATCTGTGTGATATCCATTTAGGCCAATGGATTAATCCTGAATATTTAGATGATCTTGTAGACTATGTCAATACTTTAAACTTTGATTTGATTACACTAACAGGAGATTATGTCTCATATGTTATTGAGGATTACGATGTTTCACTAAAAGAATCTTTTAGTAAATTAAATAAAAAAGATGGAAAATTTGGTGTTTTAGGAAATCATGACCATTGGATGGGTTCAGATAAAATCAGAAAAATATTTAAAGAATCAGACATTGTTGATTTAAGTAATGATGTGGTTAAATTGGTAAAAGGCAATGATAAAGTTAATTTGGCAGGTGTCGATTCATGTACTGTTTGTGCTGATAGACTGGATGAAGTTTTAGCAAAATTAGATGACAATTATCCAACAATTTTACTTGTCCATGAACCTGATTTTGCAAAAGAATCGTCTCAAACTGGAAAAATCGATTTACAACTTTCAGGCCATTCACATGGAGGGCAATTTATCATTCCCAAGTTTGAAACAACACCATTTAGAGGCCCGAATTCAACTAAATATCCTGTTGGCCTTTATAAAGTAAGGAATATGATTCAATACACCAGTAAAGGATTAGGCACAAATTCATTTAGAATTAGGATTAATTGTAAACCGGAAATTACAATTATAACTCTTAAAAGAAAAAATAAAAAAAGAATTGATATAGGATGAGTTTTAAAAACCAGATAATCTCCTCGCTAAATACAATAATTACCACAATATTGATTATTATATCCAATATTGTAGCCGTATTTTTTGTCGAGTGCATTTGTACTGATTTTATAATTGGACCTAGTTATAATGCTTTAATTATTGTAATTGCCTTTTACATAGCCAATTCACTTTTATGGCCAGTTTTTAGACATTTTTTAATGAAATTTATTATTGTTACATTAGGTATTGGAGGATTATTAATAAATTCATTGATATTTTATATAACAACATACTTCATTCCAGGAGTTTCTGTTGGTTTTTATGGGTTTTTAGAAGCTCCCCTTGTTATTGCAATAGTTACAACATTTATCATGAATATAACAAACACAAATTATCATGACAGCTATATAAAAAATATCTTAAAAAATGCATTAAAACAAAAAACTCCTTATAAAAAACAATATCCTGGAGTTATAATGCTTGAAATTGATGGTTTATCAATTAATACTTTAAAAAAAGCAATTGATAAAGGAGTTATGCCGACCCTTAAAAGTTGGATAGACATCAACTCCCATGATTTAAAAGAATGGGAAACTGATTTATCCTCACAAACTGGAGCCAGCCAGGCAGGAATCCTTCACGGAAATAACAAAGACATTATTGCCTACAGATGGGTTGAAAAAGAAGACGATAATAGAATTGTCGTATCGGGAAAATTAAGTCACGCACCTGAAATTGAAAAAAGAATAAGCAATGGAGAAGGTTTGCTTGTAAATGGAATTAGTATCTCCAACATGTTTTCAGGAGACAGTAAACTTTTCACATTAACCTCTTCAAAATTAAAATCAATGAAAAGAATCTACAACAAAACACTACATACCATCTTTTTAGACCCTTATAATTTCCAAAGAATCTTTGTTTTATTCTTATGGGACATTTTGGTTGAATTAAAATCACAAATAACCCATAAAATAAAAAATATACAACCCCGACTTAGAAGAACTATTGTTTATGCCGCAGTTAGATCTGGAGCCAATGTTATTTTAAGAGAGGCTTCAACAGACGTGTTGTCAAGTGAAATATTAATTGGTGAGATTGACACAGCATACACTACATTTATGGGATATGATGAAGTAGCACATCACTCTGGAGTGGAAGATAATGATGTATGGGGTGTTTTAAAGCAAATAGATAACCAATTTCAAAGATTACTGACCACCATTGAAATGGCCGATAGAGATTATAAAATAGTTGTTCTATCAGACCATGGACAAAGCAAGGGAGCCACATTTAAACAAAGATATGGAATTACACTTGGAAATTACGTGAGAAGACTTCTGCCAGATGATCTAAAAATGTATAGGGCCGAATATGGCATTGACCACTTTAGAGATGCAATGATACCTGAAAATAAGAAATTAAAAAACATTAAAAAACATGTGGAAAGCATTCGTGACGATTTATTTGATGAAGAGGGATCACTTCAAAACATCCTTGAAGAAATTCAAAACAGAAAACCTGAAATTATTTTTGAAAATGAACAATACTTAAATCTGAGAAAAAAGTATTCCAACAGTCTGGAATATATTGCCGGATATGAAAGTGTAGAACACAGCACTAAAAAAGCTGAAAAGTCAGAATTGATAGTTTTAGGTTCCGGAAATATGGGTTTGATTTATCTAACCCAATGGAGACAGCGCCTTAATTATGAAGAAATCGTAATGTTATTCCCTGATTTAATTCCGGGACTTGTAAATCATCCAGGAATCGGATTTGTTCTTGTAGATTCAATAAGTAACGGCGGAATGGTTATTGGTCAAAATGGTATTTATTACTTAGAAAATGACAAAATAGTTGGGGAAAATCCACTTGAAAACTTTGGACCGAATGCCCCCCGTCACTTAAAAAGACAAAATTCTTTTAAAAACATGCCCGACATAATGGTTAATAGCTTCTACGATAGTGAAAATGATGAAGTTTGTGCATTTGAAGAGTTAATTGGAAGTCATGGAGGTCTTGGTGGAAATCAGACAAAACCATTTATTTTATATCCTTCCGATTGGAAAGATCCTGGAGACTTAATCGGTGCTGAATCAATTTATAAATTCTTAAAAAAAGAAATAGAAAATTTAAACTCTTGAAAGCCAATAATCTAAGATTTCTTCAATATTCTCATCAAAACTTATAGTTTTATCTTCATTTTCATGTGTAGCTTGAGGATAATCTAGATTTAATCTAATAAGTATTGCATTGGAGTTTGACAATGCCATTCTCTCAAATGGGAAGCGAATAATAGATGGAGTATTAAAACCAACACCGCATTCTAAAAATACTACTTTTTCATTGTCGATTTTTTCTAAAAATCCCGCATAGTTATTATACATCCCCCTCCATTTTTCATCTTCAACAAAGAAATTATCTTTTCTTAGATTAACATCCATTTCTTCTCCACAAACTGGACAATATGGAACCAAATCTGAAGGAACCCTGCAATCATCTGTTTTTTCTAAAAGTTCTGTTACTAATTTCTCATTAGGATATAATTTATCATGACATGCTTTACTACATTGTAATAAACCGTAATCTCCCTGTGTTGCAAATATCCTTTTATTTTCAAAGCCATTTATCCAAAATTGATGTTCAACATTGGTTGTTATTACAAAATACTCTTTATTTTCAACTAATTTTAACAACTTCTGATAAACATTGGTTTTGCCCATATCATAGCGATTTGCAAAAATATGTCTTGCCCAATAAGCCCAACGCTCTTCGGGAGTGTCGAAATTATAAAATGATGAAGAATACATGTCTTTAAACCCGTATTTATCTATGAAATCTTTAAAGTATCTTTCATGCCTTTTTCCACCATAATCAACTCCAGCAGCCGTTGAAAGGCCAGCACCAGCACCAATTAATATATAATCCGCTTCATCAATAACTTTACTAGCTTCATCTAGTCTTAAAATAAATTTATCCATTTAATAATTCCTTATAAATTAAATAATTCTTATCTGTAAAAACATTAAAAATAATATGTTTTAAAGTTGTTTCATTTGATTTTAAATAATCACTAACCGTTTCGATTGCAATTTTTGCTGCAAGATCTTGTGGAAAATTAAAAACCCCTGTTGAAACACAACAAAATGCAATGGATTCAAGTTGATTATACTTAGCAATATCTAAACAAGACACATAACAACTTTTTAAATCTTCATACTTGTCCATAGAAGGCTCTTGACCTTCTAGAATTTTAGGACCAACTGTGTGAATCACATATTTTGAAGGCAAGTTATAAGCACTTGTAATTTTTGCTTTACCCACTTCCTCATCATGATTTTGAATTTCCATAATTTTATTGCATTCCTCCCTTAGCTGAACTCCGGCAGCAGAATGGATTACATTATCAATGCAATTATGTTGAGGTATAAAACAACCAAGTAATTTAGAGTTAGCCGCATTGACAATTCCATCAACTTTTAGAGTTGTAATATCCCCCTGCCACAACATGAGCTTTCCTTTAACTTCTTTAATATCATCTGGAGAGATTAGAGTCTTATTTAATGTTTCAGCGCTTAAAAATTCATCTTGAACCTCTAAAAATTCCCCCGATATTTCTGAAGGTGGCCTTATATTCATTAGTAAGCGAAGCAATCTTCTCTTTAATTGATAATCTTTTGGAATAGGAATATATTCTCCTTTTTCATTAAGTAAATAATTAATTAAAAAATCTAATTGTTCTTCTGAGTTAATTTTAATCCTTCCATAAATGGTCAATTATAAATTTAATGAAAGTATTTAAATAATTTTTGTAACTTTTAAGAAACTGAGTTACGAAAAAGTAACTACAAATTAATAATAAAAAAAATAACCTTTTATATAATAATTTAATATATTTTTAAATATGCAAAAAACAATTTGCCCAGTTGATAGAACTTTAAGCTTAATTAGTAAAAAATGGAGCATACAAATTATTCGTGACATGTTTTTTGGTAAAAAACATTTTAAAGAATTTAAAGAGGACAAACCTAACTTAAGCAATAAAGTTTTATCAAATTGTCTAAAAGAGTTAGAAGAAAATGGATTAATTGAGAAAAAAGTATTGAACACAAGCCCTGTTACTACAGAGTATTATTTAACTGATTACGGTCAATCCATGAATAAAATTATCTATGAATTAGCCATGTTTACATTAAATAGTGAAAAAGATAAAAACTATTCAAATGAAACTCTTAACGGATTAAAAGAAACTTTTAGAGAAACTTTGAAAATTGATGATTAAAATGACTGGTAAAATTTATATTGTTGGCATTGGTCCTGGATCTAGCGAATATTTAACAAAAAAGGCCATAGATACTGTTAAAATGAGTGATTATACTGTTGGAAGCACACGTGCTATTGATTTATTTGATGATGCACCGGGAAAACTTGCATTTAATGTTAAAGAATTATTAGATACATTAGAAAAAGGTGTTGAACTTGCAGTTGAAGGAAATATCGTATCCATATTATCAACTGGAGATCCTGGTTTTTCAGGAGTTTTAAATACCGTTTTAAGAATTTCGGGTGAAAAAAATTTCCCAAAAAACAGTATTGAAGTAATTCCCGGAATTAGTTCTCTTCAGCTTGCAGCTGCAAAATGCCACATTCAATGGGACGACGCTAATGTAATGACTTTCCATGGCAGGGAAAATATAGAAGACATCTTGCCTGTGATTAATAATGGTAAAAAAACTATTGCACTGCCTTCCCGTAAAGTTAAAGACATGGCACAATTCTTACTTGACAATGGTGTTGAAAAAGACCGTGAAGTTGTAGTTTGTGAACGTTTAAGTTATCCTGATGAAAAAATTGTTTCAGCAACATTAGAAGATATTGCTCAAAGTGAATTTACCTATATGTGCATTATGCTAATTAATGAATAAAATTAACCTTAAAAATTCATTTTAAAAGTTCTTTCCTATTTGATTTTAAAATCAAAGCTTATATGTTCGATTATATCATACATTAATTGTCAGTCGGGTTAAAAAAAAGACAAAAGGTAGATATGATGAACATTAAACTAAACACCATATGTTTCATTTTATTACTGTTTTTACTAATCGGAGTTGCTTCGGCAGCAAATATTGATAATGAAACATTGCACAAAACAATTGAAGATGAAGAACTTAACCAAATTAGTTCTCAAGAAAAACAACTTGAACCAAGCAATAAGATGTTAACCTCAAAAAGTAAACAAAAAGTAAACATTAAAGCTCCTGATGTGAAAATGCATTACAAAGATGGGAGTGCATTTACTGTAACACTTAAAGATGCTAAAAAAAAGGTAATTAAAAAGGTCAAAGTAAAGATTACAATAGATGGTAAAACTTATACTAAAAAAACTAATTCAAAAGGCAAAGCATCTATAAATCTTAATTTGAAAAGTGGAAAATATAGCGCCATAACTAAATTTGACGAAACGCCATTATATAAAAAAGCAAACGCTAAAAGTACTATAACCATCAAAAGCACAGTAAAATGTAGTGATTTGTCAAAATACTATAAAAACAAGTCAAAATACTGCTCAAAGTTTTATGACAAAAAAGGAAAAGTTCTTAAACAGACATCTGTGAAATTCAAATTAAATAACAATGATTACACCGTTAAAACTGATAACAAAGGTGTTGGAAAACTAGATATTGATTTGAAACCTGGAAAATATAGCATTTCTGCCATTAATTCCAAAACATCAGAAACAATTAAAAAAGCCATCACGATTAAAACAATTCTAGAAACATCAGACTTGACAATGAATGAAAGTGATGGAAGCAAATTTTGTGTTAAAGTCTTAAATTCTAACGGGAAAGGCTCTCCAAATAAAAAAGTAACATTAAAAATAAATGGCAAAACTTACACTCCAAGAAGCAATTCCAAAGGCATTGCAACACAGATAATTGACTTGAAAGAAGGAAAATACTCAATAACTACAGAATATGAAGGATTGAAAAACACTAACCAAATTACTGTTAATAAAGGAATTAAACATGATTTATTTAGCCATATCACATCAATTCCAAATTATGTTAATGTTACCAATCCCTATGTCTTTCACAATTCTGTTTATGCAATAAAAACAGGCCTAGATGGAATTATAAGAATGCCTAAAAATGAACTTTTCACGATACGGGTTAATGAAACAAAGGAATATCTATTCTCAAAATCAGCAATTCCTGGTGTTGATTCTGTAGTGATAGGTTATAAAGCTCATTTAGTTCCTTTTGATGGAAGTGCCACTAAAAGCGATTTTAATAAAAATAATTTAAAGGGCAACGGCATTTTAATTTATTCAACAGCTAACCACACCAATATCGAATATAGGAACAATGCAGAAACCAATGATGATTTATTTGGAATTTATATTGATAAAGGACTGGGCTATAGTGAAACCATAACATATCTCCAGAATAACCATATAAAAGCCAAAGTTAACTTTTATACTGTTCAATATGATGAATTAGGTCTAAAATACAATTTAGCTAAATTTTATGGAAAAAGCATATATGACTTCAACTATAAAAGTTATGATGAAATAACCAACCACAATACTGATTTAATTAAATTTGCAAACACTAATGAAAATGCAACCTTCAGCTATTTTGGAAAGTCAATTGTTGGTTATCCTTCAAAAGAAGAGATCATAACCAAATTCATAATTAACGGCGAAGAAAATCTTGAAAAAATAGAAGCAATTAGTTATGGACTCAATCAAAAGTATAGACAAAGCTTAGGTTTTGAAGTACTTCAAAGTTATGCGATAATTAATGAAAAGATTACAAAAAATATTTTAAAAAAATGGACAGACAGAAATTCAGAATATTTATCAAAATTCGGAGCTATGAATATTTATGGAATGTTTTTAGCATCCCTTGAAACCGTGTGGCTTGCAGATGAAATAGCTGACAACTATGCAAAGGAATTTAATGTAAACTGGAAACGGGACAATGCAGTTACAATTCTTGGAGGCATTAACTTAGATAATACCTATTTACATATTTTGAATGCCAATATGGGCATGACTGTTAATGGAGATGGTCAAAATACAAAAATGTTTAGGTTAATGAATTCTGTTTACTTGCCAAATATTGAAAATTATGTTTTAGCACCAGTTGGTGAGAGATACATTGACAATATTACAAATTCAATAGACAACATTTTAGAATCCATTGAAGCTAATAATTTCAGCATTGTTCAAATGAGAGAGATCTTTCATATTATATGTGAAGATGGTAAAAATTCAACCATGATAATTAATTCAACAAGCGGAGTAGCTAATGTTATTTTAAGCGATGGCGATTTCGCATATAAAGGAGCGGCAGTTCCAACAACAAACGATTGTTGTAGTGTTGGAATAATACCTAAAGACATTGTTAAAGGAATTAGAAATACTATGGACAAAGTAAATAGTGGAGGCAATAATATTATTAAGAATATTTTAAATAAAATCCATCCCTTAATTGTTACCGCATCTATGATTGGTACTGTAACTGCAAGTATCGCTTCAACACTTGTAACTACTAGTGCCGTTTTAACTCTATCCACTACCGTTGGATTGATGATGGGAATACATAGTGCAGGAAATTATGTTAAAAATAATTTTGTTGATAAAAAAGATTGGCATTATGCATATGAGCATATTACATTCACCAGAGATGGATATATGCAAAATAAAAAGTTTTATAATATTCCAAAAAACGATGGTACTTATGAGTATGTAGAAGTTGGAATCAATTCTGACGGCAGCTTAAACAGAAATGATGCATTATATATAAGTAAAGGAAATGTTAAAAAATTAACCAAGGAAGAAACTTATCAATATTTTAGTGAAGAATATTGGACACCATTCAATGTTCCAACAAAATATTGGGATAAAAGTTGGAAACAATAATAATAAAGTTAATTGAAGCGTTTAAACCTGACACATTTATAATATTGGATGTTGCATAAGCAATCCCTTTATTTATAAAGTTAGTGTTGATAATAGTTTGAATATTAATAACTATTACGATACTTGCAAAATTTTGTAAATGGATATTAAAAAAGAAATGAAACAATAGGATAAAATAAAATGGATTTGAAACCTGAAACATTGATTACCGGACTTTTCATAGTATTTGTAATATTAATATTTGGACAGGGAGTCATTGGTGATGAAAAGATATTCACATGGTTATTTCTGATAATTGCAGCAATATTGATAATCTATACAATTATTCAGCTTATAAAAACTCCTAACCGTGAATTAATTGAGAATTTCAAAAAAAATCATATAATCACACAAATACTGATTGTGATAACCATAGTCGCAGTAATATGTGATTTAATTCTCAATCCTATGAAATGGACTTTCTCATCAATACCTATTTTATTATTAATACTTGCAATATTTTGTGAATGGTTTTTTAAAAAAGAAGATTGAATTAAAGTTAAAATAATTTAATTATTTTAACTTATTTTTATTTTTACAATTGAATAGGTTCTTGAACTACTTCATCATTGTCCTGATCATCGTATAGAATATGAGCAAGATTTAGTAATTTCTCCTGACCTTTAACTTCATCTTTAAATAATGGAATTTCAGCAATGTATTGGTCTGGGAATTTTTGGTCAATTAGAGCTAATCTTTTTTGTTGTAATTTATGTCTAGAGTGACAGAAATCACAGTCACAAATATCAGGCATTACTTGATTTACAATAACGCTATCAACAGTGATATCATGTTTGTTAAGCGCTTCCAAAGCTCTTTCAGACTCATAAATTGACATTTCTTCTGGAATTACAACCATTTTGAATGTTGTCCTATCAGGGTCAGATAATATTCCTTTTGCTTTGTCAATTTGTTCTTTAGTTCTTTTTAAATCTTCAGAAGTTTGAGGATCATCTACTGCATCCATGAATGGCATGATTTTTTTAAGTGAATTAGTTGCAGTGCCCAATTTTGCTTTAAGTAACATCATTTTTCCTACCCATGAGTCCATAACTTCAGGGAAGGACAATAATCTTAATGTATGTCCTGTTGGTGCCGTATCAAATACAACAACATCATATTCATCTGAATTCATTACACTCATAAACATTTCAAATGCAGCGGCTTCATCTGCACCTGGAGATGAAGACACCATATCTAATTGATCAGTTAAGAAATCCATACCTAACAAACCGCCAGCATCATCAGGATTTGCTTGCTTTTGAGCATCTAATTGTGCTTGCTTTTGAGCCATTGCCACGTCAGGGTCAATTTCAACAGCAAACAAATTGGTTTTGATTTCACGTGGATAATTTCCAATTGGAACTTCAAGGGAATCGGATAATGAATGGGCAGGGTCTGTTGATACAATCAATGTTTTTTTGCCTTGTTCTGCTAACCATAATGCAGTAGCAGATGATACTGAAGTTTTTCCAACTCCTCCTTTTCCACCTACGAAAATAAAAGTTGTTTTATCTTTATTGAATTTGAAATAATCTTTAAAAGCCAATTAAATTACCTCCTTAAATAAACTTACTTTTGGTATGTACACGGATTTTCGTGTACTTACCACTCTTTTTTCATGAAATTTTTTTCATAAAATTGTTCCGCTTATGAGTATGAAAAGCATATGATTTAAATTAATCTAACTTTTGGTAACTATATTTATTTTCATAAGGTAACATATACTTTTCGGTCAAAAATCCGAATAGATACGAAATTATGACTCTTTCAAAAACTTTGTTAATTTGAAATTTTTTGATGAAAATTAGTTTTGAATTTATAATTCTGTTTAAAAATCATTCCTAGAAACTTAAGGTTTTTCCTGATGAAATTTTTTAATTATTATCATTATTAATACGCGTGTTATATCACGTTTAGATGGAATTTGAATTTTCAATCTCTTTCAAAAACTAGTGAAAATTCAAATCACACAAGTTTTTGAAAGAAGCACAGCCCATTATATACTAACCATTATTAATTAAAAAGTACATATTATTTAGTGTATAAATGATTGGAAGGTGGGTGATAATATTAGTAAAATTCCAGAATTAAATGTAGAACAAACAAAAACCGACATTATCAAATTCATTAAAGGCAAAGTCGATGAATCTAAAACTGATGGAATAGTAATAGGTTTAAGTGGTGGAATTGATTCAACACTTGTTGCATACCTTGCTTGTGAAGCATTAGGAAAAGATAAAGTATTTGGAATTTTAATGCCATCTACAACAACCCCAACAGAAGATAAGCTTCATGGTGTAGAAATAACACAAATTTTAGGTATAGAACATGAAGAAATAGATATTGATAGCATTTTAAATGAATATCTATCCATGACACAGCTTGAAGAAAATAAACTAGCAATCGGAAACCTTAAGGCTAGAATCAGAATGTCAATCATTTATTATTATGCAAATGCTAAAAATTATCTTGTAAGTGGAACAGGCAATAAAAGCGAAATTCTTATTGGTTACTTTACAAAACATGGAGATGGTGCATGTGACATTGAGCCAATTGGAGAGCTATATAAAAGCGATGTCTACAAATTAAGTGAATATCTGGATGTTCCACAAGACATTATTAATAAGCCTCCACGTGCAGGATTGTTGAATAATCAAACTGATGAAGAGGAAATTGGAATGAGTTATGAGTTACTTGATCAAATTCTTCATTTATACACCGAAAAATTTGTTATAAATACCAAAATAGCTCAATATTTAGATATTCCGGTTGATGACGTTGATATGATAATTGATAAAGTTATAAGGAACCAGCACAAAAGCAAAGTTCCTGAAAGCCCTAAAAAAACAATAAATTAATGGTGATTTAGTGAGTGAAAATATAGAAAAGAAATGGCAGAAAAAATGGGCCGATGCAAAACTATTTGAATCAAACCCAGATGAAAGAAAAAAGTTATTCTTAACTGTTGCTTTCCCATACCCAAGTGGAGCAATGCATATTGGACACGGCCGTACATATACTGTACCTGATGTTTATGCCAGATTTAAAAGAATGGAAGATTATAATGTATTATTCCCAATGGCATGGCATGTGACTGGTGCACCAGTTATCGGAATTGCAGACAGGATTAAAAGAAAAGACCCTTGGACACTCGATTTATACGAAAGAGTACATGGTGTGCCAAAAGATACCTTGCCCCAATTAGAAGACCCAGAATTCATTGTAAAATACTTCTCTACAGAATATCATGAAGTAATGGAAGAAATGGGATATTCAATTGATTGGAGAAGAGAATTTAGAACAATTGATCCAACATATAGAAAATTCATAGAATGGCAAATCACCACATTGCATGAAAAAGGATTGGTTGCAAAAGGAGAACACCCTGTCAAATACTGTCCAAATTGTGATAACCCTGTAGGAGACCACGATTTGCTTGAAGGAGAAGGAGTAGGTGTTAATGAATTAACCCTTTTAAAATTCCAAATTGACGATAGAGTTCTTGTAACAGCAACTTTAAGACCTGAAACAATCGTTGGAGCAACAAATATCTGGTTAAATCCTGATGTTGAATATGTTTTAGTAAATGCTGAAGGAGAAAATTGGATAATTACAAAAGAAGCTCACTATAACCTATCTAATCAAATTAAAGATTTAGACATCGTGTCTGAAATTAACCCTAATGACTTAATTGGTAAAATGGCAACTAACCCATTTACTGGAGATGAAATACCTATTTTCCCAGCTAGTTTTGTCAGTGCATCTTACGGAAGCGGAGTGGTATTTTCAGAACCTGCCGATGCACCTGCAGACTACATTGCACTTCAAGATTTAAAAAACAATGATGAATTAATCTCCAAATATAAGTTATCAGGAATTATTGAAAATGTGGAACCAATTCCAGTCTGTACCCTTAAAGGATATGGTGAGATTCCAGCAGCAGACATTATTGAACGCTTGGAAATTACAGACCAAAACGATGAAAAATTGCATGAAGCTACTAATGAATTATACAAAGCACAGCACAGCAAAGGTAAAATCATTGATTCCATACCTGATTTTGGCGACATGAAAGTCCGTTTTGCTCGTGAAGAGTTAAAAGAAAAATTAATCAATGAGAATATGGCTACAATCATGTATGATTTTGCTGAAAGACCCGTTGTTTGCAGATGCGGCAATAATTGTGTGGTTAAAATCATGGATGACCAATGGTTCATGAAATATGGTAGCGAAGAATGGAGTGAAAAAACCTTAGAAGTTCTTGAAGGCGAAACCATTATTCCAAAAGAAATTAAAAACAATTTCGAATATTACATTAACTGGTTAGATGACTGGGCATGTTCTAGAAAAGTAGGGCTTGGAACAAGACTTCCTTGGGACAATCAATGGTTAATTGAACCACTAACTGACTCTACAATTTATATGTCTTACTATTCAATAGCCAAATATTTAAAAGACATGAATCCTGATGATTTAAACTTGGCATTCTTTGACAAAGTCCTTTTAAATAAGGATTCAGGCGAAATTACCGTGCCTGATGAAAAAATCAAAGAAATTCAAGATGAGTTTAACTATTGGTATCCTCTTGATTGGAGATTGTCTGCAAAAGACCTTGTAGGAAACCATTTAAGCTTTTTAATGTTCCACCACAGTGCAATTTATCCTAAAGACAAATGGCCAAGAGGAACCGTTGTATTTGGAATGGGACTTTTAGAAGGAAATAAAATGTCTTCATCAAAGGGCAATGTTATTTTACTTAAAGATGCCATTGGCGATTACACAGCTGATGTTGTAAGATTATTCCTGATGGCTTCTGCTGAACCATGGCAAGACTTCGATTGGAGAGAAAAAGAAGTGCTCGGAACTAAAAGAAGACTGGAATGGTTTAGAGAATTTTCAGCAAGAGTTGAAGAAATTAAAGGTTCCCCTTTAGATTTAAGCAACATTGAAAAGGTTGAATTGACACGTACAATTGATTTATGGATGTTAAACCAGCTCAATCAACATATTAAAAATGCAACTGAAGCTCTAGAAGTTTTCCAAACAAGACAAGCACTTCAGGATTCCCTATTCCTACTCAAAAAAGATGTTGATCATTACCTCTATCGTGTAAAACATTTGCTTGACTCACAAGATCCGGCTATAACCTATGTTTTATCCACAGTTTTGGAAGCTTGGATTAGGCTTTTGGCACCATTTACCCCTCATACTTCTGAAGAGCTATGGGCAAAATATGGTGGAAAGGGATTTGTAAGCGAATCCAACTGGCCTAAAGCTGATGAATCCCTAATAAATCCTGTAATTGAAAAATCAGAACAGCTAGTGGAAAATATCATCAAAGATATTGCACACATCAAACAAATGGTTGGAGATGGGGTTGAAAATATCCACATTTATCTTGCTCCTGATTGGAAATGGGATTTATACAAAATAGCCGATGAAGTTGGAAAACCAGATATTGGTCAAATAATGGGCAGAGCCGTTGGCGCTGATATCTATGATGACAAAAAAGAAATAGCTATGGTAGCTAAAAAAATCGGTAAAGAAATTACAAAAACCAGATACATTGGCAAAATTAACGAAGATGAAATTTTAACCGATGCTCTTGACTACATCAAAGAAGAATGTGGAAATGAAGTAACAATCCACAGAGATGATTCATACGATCCGCAAAATAAGGCTAAAAATGCAATGCCTTACAAGCCAGCTATTTTTATGGAATAATTAACTTATTCCAATTATTTTATTTTTATATCCATCGCATCATATGCATTAAAGTCATCGCTAAAATTAAAAAAAAATAGTAAAAATGATTATAGCTAAAATCAATTAAAGTATAATCTATAATTTTCTTGCAAATACAATGTACCCGCTATGACCAACCATGCGGGTCTTTGGCCTTACACCTTGAGGTCTAACTTCCAAACCACGCTCTAATGTTTCAATAATGTCAATATCATAGAAACCTAATTTTTTAGCAACACGATATGCGGTTTCGGCTTGATCGATATAAGGTGCATAAACCGCCAGCCATCCTCCGACATTTAAAGACTCCATTACATCCTCAAATATTTCAAACGGTTTTGGAAGGTCTAAAAAGATCAAATCTATATTGTCTTCGTCAATTCCATCTTTAATGTTTTGATTTTTAACATGAATGTTGGCAATTCCAAATTTCTCAATATTCTTGCCTGCAACTTCAGCAAAATCCTCTCTGATTTCATAAGTAAATACTTCCCCATCCGGCCCTACAACATTGCCAAAGTTAAGTGCAATGGCTCCTGCACCGGTTCCTGCATCGACAACACGTGCCCCAGCACCTAAACCAGTATGGGCGAGGACCTGACCAATATCTTTTTTAATAAGAATTGAACATCTCCTATCCATCAAATCTATAAAATCATTAATAGTTGGTTTTACAATCTTAAATGTGTGGTCCAAATGACTTTTAACTTCATCACCAATTTCGGCTTTATCCAATACATCGGCTTTGACGATTCCCAAATCGCTTTGAAATTCCTCCCCATGTTTTAAAATATGCTTTTTACCACGTTCATCTAAAATCATCTTCATTATTCTAACTCCGCTAACCTTTTAACCCGTTTAAGTGAATCCGGATGTGTAGAGAACAGTTCCATGACTCCATTAGTTTTTGAAATTTTAATATCTGAGTTTGCAAGTCTCCTTAACTCTTCATCAGATACTGTTCCATCATTATCAAAGTCAATTTGTTGGAAATCAGTAATATCATGTTGTGCATTATTTACATCAGTTACAAAGAAAGCACGATTAGTATTTACTTCAGCTATGGTGTCCTTATCACATCCTGCCGCGCCATAGGATAATTTATATAATGCTGATACCAATGCTGCCGGTCTGTTTCCAAACTCAACGCTTGCTTCATCAGCATAGTATTCACGAGTTCTGGAGATGAACAATACTAGCAATTGGCCAATTAAATAGAAAACATAACCTAAAACTCCAATAATAACTCCTCCATTGTTATTGTTATCTCCTGAAAACAAAAAGGAAAGTGCAATATAATAGCAAATCATTGGAATAACACTTACTGCTGCAGTTATTGCCATGTCATTATGTTTGATATGGCCCATTTCATGGCCAAGTACGGCTTTTAGCTCATCACGGTCAAGCAATCCTAAAATTGGACGTGTGATTGCAATATGGCCGCTTCTACTTGTTCTACCATAAGCAAATGCATTAGGGATGTTGATTTCTGATAACCCAATTTCGGGTTTTGGAATGCCTGCTGCATCAGCTAACTCCTGAACCATTTGGTGAATATGAGGTGCTTCAGCTTCAGATAATGGTCTCACATTCATAGAACGTTTAACAAGAGATGGTCCAAACCAATACTGTAAAAATACAATTATTAAGCTCGCACCCATATATAATTTCCAACTACTTATTCCCAAATACCAACCTACAAGAGATATTAGAATATATACAATTGTAAACATGAATACTGAGGTCAATAACATTCTTAATTTAAGTTTCCATGTACCTTTCATTTTTAACACCATATTGAGATTGAAAAATACTTTTCAAATACTCACTTTAATTATATATTAATTAGATTTTATATAATAAAAAAGTTAAGCAAAAAATAATTTAACTACATAATACATAAATGTTACTATAGTAAAAGGTGATTAAATGAGCGGACCATGGGTAGAAAAATATAGACCACAAAAATTACAAGACATAGTAGGACAAAAACAAATCGTAGCAAGACTTGAAAAATATGTAGGTGAAGAAAGTATGCCCAACCTAATGTTTACAGGTCCTGCAGGCGTTGGTAAAACAACCACCGCTTTAGCCTTAGTCAAATCAATTCTTGGAGAATACTGGAGGCAAAACTTTTTGGAATTAAATGCATCTGATGCAAGAGGAATCGAAACAGTCAGAAACCATATTAAAAATTTCTGTAGATTGAAACCTGTTGGTGCTCCATTCAGAATAATCTTTCTAGACGAAGTCGACAACATGACTAAAGATGCGCAACACGCACTTAGACGTGAAATGGAAATGTATACAAAAACCGCCTCATTTATACTATCATGTAACTACTCATCAAAAATCATAGATCCAATTCAATCAAGATGTGCAATATTCAGATTCGCTCCAATTAAAGGAGAAGAAATCAAGAAACGTTTAAAATTCATTTGCGAAAGTGAAGGATTTAAAGCAGATGATAAAGGACTTGAATCCATTGTTTACTTTGCTGAAGGAGATATGAGGAAAGCCGTTAACGTTTTGCAAGCTGCAGCATCTGATGAAGGGATTATAGATGAAGATGCAGTTTATGAAGTTGTATCCAAAGCAAAACCACAAGATATTGGAAATATGATTAATAAAGCATTAATGGGCGACTTTATGAGTGCCCGCAATATACTAAGAGAGACCATGGTTTTACAGGGAACCAGTGGCGAGGATATGGTTACTCAAATTTATCAAGACGTTTCCAAAAGAGTTGTTGAGGGCAAAATGGATGCCAGTATTTACATGGATTTAATTGAAGCAATAGCCGAGTGTGACTTTAGAATAAGAGAAGGAGCAAATCCAAGAATACAACTTGAAGCGTTATTAACTCAATTCTTATAAGGTATAGAAATGTTATGGACGGACAAATACCGGCCACAAGAATTAGGCCAAGTGGTTGGTAATAAAAAAGAGATTAAAATAATCACTGATTGGGTTAGCAGTTGGAAAAATAACGACCCTCAAATACCCTTGCTTTTAGTTGGACCACCAGGCATTGGAAAAACAACACTATCCCAGATTATTGCAAAAGAATTTTCAGAATATATTGAGTTAAATGCTAGTGACAAACGTTCACAAGACGTTATTAAAAACACGATCGGCGAATCATCAGCAGCAAGATCATTATTCGGCGACGATTATAAATTAATTATTCTTGATGAGGTGGATGGAATTCATGGAAGTAATGACCGTGGAGGAGTAAGAGCCATTGGTGAGATAATTAAAACTTCACACCATCCGATGATTTTAATAGCTAATGATTTTTATTCTAAACGTTTGCAATCCATTAAACCTAAATGTCAAGTTATTAAAATGAAAAAGGCCAGATGGAATTCTATATCTGCACTTTTAAGAAAAATAGCTATAGCAGAAGGGGTTGATGTTGAACCTGGTGCATTAAAAGAAATAGCCACCAAATCACAAGGAGATGTAAGGTCAGCCATTAATACATTACAAGCGCTTTCAGATAAAGACAATACTCTGAAATCAAGTGACATTGACAATATAATTACAAAAGATACACGTTCAGATATATTCAATGCAATAACCGGTGTTTTAAAAAGTAAAACTCCCGCTCATGTAAAAGAAGCAATGTGGATTGAAGAAGACCCTACACTAGTAATGGAATATATTGCTGAAAATATCCCAAGAGAATACCAGAAAAAAGATGAAATTAAAAAAGCATACGATTATATCTCAAAAGCTGATGTTTTCTTTGGAAGAACACTTGCAAGCAGGAACTACGGTTATTGGAAATATGCAAGCGATTTTATGGGAATTGGCGTAAGTAACTCCAAACATGAAACCTATAAAAAATTCACAAAAATCCAAACCCCAACTATCTTTGGATTAATGGGACGCAACCGTGGGAAAAGAAACTTAAGAGATGGAATTGCTGAGAAAATGTCAGTTAAACTCCATGTGTCACATTCCATTGCCATTTCAATGTTTCCCTATCTTGAAATAATGTTTAAAAATAATGAGCTTGCCTGGGAAATCAGCGACTTTTTAGAACTTGATGATGCGGAAATCAAGAGATTTAGATCAAGAAAGATACCTAAAAAGACTGTTGAGAAAATGGAGAAAAGAAAAGCTCAAATGCGTGTTGAAGAACGTGACAGGCATGCAGAAGAGCTTAAAAATCAAATGATAGATGCTGTTGAAGAAACTCCTGAAGATACATTGCCATTTGAAATTTCAGACAGCACTACAGCAGAAGATACTGTTCGCGAAGTTGAAGAAGAAAAAGCTGAAGAGAAGAAAGACAAAAAGAAAACCGATAAGCAAGTTTCACTTTTCAGCTTTTAATTTTTTATTTTTTAAATCTACAAACTCGGCAGCGGTTAATACATTTTCCCTATACTGCGGAGCAACATCCTGTAAAAATTCACTGAATGAAATAGCTAATTCATCCTTATTTTCACAATCCAATAATTCTTGATTATCCATTTCTAAAAAGGAATTTATCCAATCTATTGAAACATTAATTAATGGATAAATTTCATTATCCCCTTTAGTTAAATTCAAACCTTCACCTTTAAAAATGCCCTCGAAAATATTGTTAACCTCATCATCCAAAATCAAAGGATTGACTTTTAAATCATGAACCCCGCCATATACCAGTTTAACGCCATATTTTCTGGTGTACGGTTCTAGCAATAGCTCAACCATGAAATTATCTTTAGGCATTAAAATTACAGATTCGGGCTTTATTTCATCAGACAGCACTTTTGACGATTTATAACATATTTTTTGGAATAGTTTATTTCTAACCACATCAATTTCAGGGTATTTTTTTTTAAATGTTTTTTCACGTGTTCTTGAGAACTTTGAAAATCTCAAATTATTGATGTAGATTTTCTGAGGAGTATAAGATATGAAACGAGTATCTACCCCTATCATCTTTAAATATTTTAGTACATCTTTTTTAGATGATGAAAATTCCTCTTCATCACTTGTCAAACCTGAAATATCAAACATCAAATCCATATTATCATTCTAAATTAATTTTTTTTCTTAAAGCTTCCTCCATCACGTCAACTGGAGCATCACATCCTGTCCAAATTTTGAAACTTTCCGCTCCCTGATAAAGCAACATTTTAATTCCACATACCGGTTTTGCACCGGCCCTAATAGCTTCTTTAATCAATACCGTTTCATTTGGATTATAAACCGCATCAAATACAACCAAATCCTCATGCATATCCTCTGCAGTGACAATCGGATTATCCCCAACATGAGGATGCATCCCAATTGGAGTTGTGTCTATTAAGATATCTGCATGTTTTATATAATAATTAATTCGATTTATTGAATCTGCACAAACATTATCCGTCAATTTTGAATTTAAAACATCCCTAGCTAACCTTTGAGCGTATTCAACATTTCTATTTACTATGGTTAACTTGCTAGCCCCATATTTTGCAATGTAAAATGATATGGCTCTTGAAGCGCCTCCTGCACCTGCAACAACAACATTTTTATCTTTAATTGATGTTACTTCTCCAATTGCTTTAATAGCTCCAATTCCATCAGTATTATATCCCTTCATCTCTTCAAAATCAATTGTATTAACCGCGCCGATTAAACTAGCTATTTCATCAATTTCCTCCAAATACCTGACAACATCGATTTTATGAGGAATTGTAACATTTAATCCTTTAATATTTAATGACCTTGCTCCCACAATAGCTGATTTCAAATCATTAGGATTGACATCAAATGCAACATATGCATAATCCATATTCAAATCACTAAAAGCAGCATTGTGCATAGGTGGAGAGAAACTATGTTCCACAGGATGACCTATCAAACCTACAATATTTGTACTACCTTTAATATTCATATAATTATAGTTTAGATTGAAAATATAAATAATTTCTCAAAAATTATATTAAAAACAAAGAATAGCTCCTAAAGGTTCAATTAGCCCATTCTTCACCTAACCATATATGTTGATAATGAAAAGCGGCAAAGAAAATATTTTTGAGATAAAAATAACTATTAATTCAAAATATTTAAGCTTACCCATCATGGACATAAGAGCTATTTCCTAGATAACCCTATACTTACACATTGTTTAAAGCTTTTTAAATCAATATGATAAATTTACAGATGCAAATCACCACGTGAAAAGTTTTTCACCCATCCAGAAAAATAAATCCAAACAAAGATTATATAACTTTGTATACACAAACTTTAATTATAATTTATTATTCACAAGGAGAGCGAACATGGAATTTACAAGACCAAGAGGTACAAGAGATTTTTTATTTGATGAAATGAGACAAAGAAAACAAGCTGAAAGTACCTTAAGAACAATATTCGAAAATTATGGTTATCAAGAAATTAAAACACCATTATTTGAAGAATTAAAGTTATTTACCACCAAATCTGGAGAAGAAATTGTAGACCAGTTATATAATTTTAAAGACAAATCCGACAGGGAACTGACATTAAGACCAGAAATTACAGCTCCTGTTGCAAGATTATACCTTAATGAACTTGAAAAAGCTTCCACCAAACCTATAAAACTTTATTACTATGGAAGTTGTTTTAGATACGAAAGACCGCAAAAAGGAAGATTCAGACAATTCTGGCAATTTGGTTGTGAATTAATCGGTGCTAAAACACCACAAGGCGAAGCTGAAGTTATTGCATTATGTTCGGATGCAATCAAATCCCTTAGAATCACCACCGCTGATGTTAACATTAACCACCTTGGAATCATTAGAGGATTATTTAAACACTTTGAAATTTCAACTGAAACCCAAAGGGAAATCATGGTCATTATTGATAAAGGAGACAAGGATCTCCTAATTGCATCTTTAAGTGGAGACAAAAGAGTCATTGATAATGATGAATTAAATCAAATATTGTTAAAACTCATTGACCTTGTTGGGGACAGATACATTATTGACTATGTTGAAGAGTTAATAGCGCCATATGAAGAGTCACAAGATGCATTGAATGAGTTAAAAGAATTAATTGACCTTTTAGAAGCTTTCCAAGTTGAAAATTATACTTTGAACCTGGGGGTTGCAAGAGGACTTGATTACTATACCGGAATTGTATTTGAGATTTATGTTCCAGAACTTGGTGCACAAAAGCAAATCTGTGGCGGAGGATCATACAGCCTTGTAAAGGTCTTTGGAGGTCAGGAAGTAGAATCAACCGGTTTTGCACTTGGTTTTGATAGGCTGATGAATGCCATTGAAGAGTTGGCTGAAGTTGAAGAACTTCCTTCACACTTGGATGTTTTCGTTGCCCCCATTGCCAAAGACGTTAGCGTTAAAGCGTTTGAAATCACACAACTCCTGAGGAAAAATGGCCTCAAAACAGATGTTGATTTGAATGCCAAGAAATTTAAGAAGTTAATGAATTATGCAGATAAAATTAAAGTTCCGAAAATAATTATTGTTGGTGCAAATGACCTTTCAAAAGGCAAGGTAACCGTTAAGGATATGGTTACTGGCCAACAGGAATTGGTCGATATTGAAAATATTGTAACTTACTTGAAAGAGGATTAAAATGAATATAAACTTCAGACATGAAATTAATGGCGTTAAAGTCATTACTGCAATTGCACAGGATGTCAAAACCAATCAGATATTGATGGTTGCCAATATGAATAAAGAAGCTTTAGCAAAAACCATTGAAACCGGCCGTGCACACTACTGGAGTGGCTCAAGGAATCAATTGTGGATTAAAGGAGAAAGATCTGGACACTTCCAAAAGGTACATGAAATCCTTGTTGACTGCGATATGGACGCAGTTGTTTTAAAGATAACACAAACCGGTGCAGCATGCCATGAAGGTTATAGATCCTGCTTTTTTAGAAAATTAAATACAGAAAATACAATCAATACCGATGACATGCAGGAAGAGGATGTTGAAATAATTTTAGAAAGACTTGTTAACCCAGAAGACGTGTATTAAAATGAAATGCATAATACCAGACACCAGTGCGGTCATTATAGGTGCAATAAGTAAAATAATAGAAGAAAATGACTTAGATTATCCTGAAATTATTGTACCTGAAGCAGTAGTTTGTGAACTTGAACATCAGGCAAATAACAATAGATCTGAAGGCAGAAAAGGATTGGCAGAACTTCAGAAATTGCAATCCTTGCAGGATGAAGGGGAAATAGCCATTAGCTTTAAAGGAAAAAGGCCAAGCAATTACGATATTAGATATGCTAAAAGTGGTGAAATTGATAGCATTATCCGGGATATTGCAAGAAGTGAAATGGGAACACTTGTCACTAACGACAAAGTACAGGCTGAAGTTGCAAAATCTCAAGGAATTCCAGTTTATTTCTATGAACAAAAATACATTGAAAGACCGCTTTCAATTGAAAAATACTTTGATGAAAATACAATGTCCATTCACCTGAAGGAAAATGTAGTTCCAATGGCTAAAAAGGGAACCCCCGGACATGTTGACTTTGAAATACTTAATGAAAAACGCTACAGTTACAGGGAACTTAAAGAAATTGCTGATGAAATTCTGGATAAAGCAAAAATGGATCCTAAAACCTATCTTGAAAGTGATAAAGAAGGTTCCTATGTTGTCCAGTCACGTGAATATAGAATTTCAATAGCTTATCCTTCCTTTTCTGAAGCATTGGAAATTACAATTGTAAGGCCTGTAGCAAATATTGATTTAAATGAATATCATCTATCCGATAAACTTTTAGAGAGAATTAGAACAAATGCTGAGGGAATACTTATTTCAGGTTCTCCCGGAGCAGGCAAATCAACATTTGTACAGGCCATTGGTAAATATTACTCATCAAAATTAAATAAAGTTGTAAAAACAATGGAATCACCAAGAGATTTGCAATTACCTGATGAAATAACCCAATATGCTCCTCTAGAAGGAAATATGGAAAATACTGCTGATGTATTATTACTTGTAAGGCCAGATTATACTATTTATGACGAGCTGAGGAAAAATAGTGATTTTAACATTTTTGCAGATATGAGGCTTGCAGGTGTTGGAATGATTGGAGTTGTACATGCAACTCGCCCAATAGACGCGATACAGCGAATAGCTTCAAGAGTTGAGCTTGGCGTAATCCCATCAATTGTAGATACAAGCATTTATATTGAAGATGGGGAGATTAGGAGTGTTTATGAAACCAAAATGACCGTTAAAGTTCCAACAGGTATGAAAGAAGCTGATCTTGCAAGACCGGTTATTGAAGTGAGAGATTTTGAAACAGGCAAGCTTAAAAATGAAATTTATACCTATGGTGAGCAAACCATTGTTATGGACATGGATTTAGTAAATGGCAGTTCCCCGGAAGAGAATCACAAATCCTCTGTTGATAAAATAGCAGAACAGGAAATCTTAAGAAAAGTTAAAAAACTCATACCTAAAAGAGCCAAAGTAGATGTTGAAGTAATATCTCCCGAAAGGGCGAACATTTACATTCCAGAAGAGTTCATTCCAAAAATCATTGGCAAAAGTGGTAAAAGGATTGCCGAAATCGAAGAAAATATTGGAATAAGTTTAGGAGTTGAAGTTATTGAATCCAAACCAATCAATAAAGCTCCATTCGAAGTGGACATTATCCATACCAAAAAACAATTAATTTTAGAACTTGGACGAGATAATGGAAGAAAAAATTTTGATATCCAAGTTAACGGAGAGTACCTATTAACTGCAACCACATCTAAAAAGGGAGAAATTAAAATTAAAAGAGGAATAGAATTGTCTGATTTCATCATCAATGCAATTGAAATGGGATTGGAAATTACAGCTATTCAAAAGGGATAATATGAAAATCGGAGCGTCAACATTAGCAGGAATAAAATATAGTTTAGAAGATACTTTGGAATTTATCGAAAATCTAGGACTCGATTATGCTGAATTAGTTCATCAATTCCCAGAAGAAACAATAGATAGGGAAGTGCTTGAAAGTTTTAATCTTAAATATACAATTCATGCACCATTTATGGATGTTAATATTGCTAGCTTGCAAAATCAAAGTAGATTAAATTCGGTCAGACAAATCAAAGACTCTATAGATTTGGCAAATAGAATTAATGCAGAAGCGGTTGTTGTCCACCCTGGAGTTACATCATATTTACCAAATAAATACTTTAAAAATAAAGTGGACAGTTATGCTAAAGAGTCAATGGTTGAACTTGGAGCATATGGTGAGGATTTAGGAATTTTAACAACATTTGAGAACATGCCGGCATTTGAAAGTATGCTTTTTGAAAATGTTAATGAATTGGCCGATTTTCTTGAAAGCAATGACCTGTATATGACATTAGACATTGGTCATGCAGTCCATGCAGGACATTCCCCAGACGAGATGATTTTTGATTCGATTAAACACATACATATCCATGATAATTTTGGTGATGATGACTCTCACCTTGCATTAGGTGAAGGCTCAATTGATTTAAATCATATTGTCAGTGCATTGGAGGATAAAAATTATAATGGCATCTACATCATTGAAGTAAATGATTACGATTCCATTGAAAATAGTTATGAATATATGAAAGAGAACTTCTAGAGAAGTTTCTTTTCTTTAATTTCATTTTCAAAATAGAGATATTTTGAATCAATGACTTTTCTAATATCCCTAGCTGTTTTTTTACCTATACCTTCCACTTCCTGCAGGTCACTTTCAGAAGCATTCATAATATTTGATACAGTTCCAAAATGTTTTAATAAGTTTTTAGCATTAACCGGACCAATATTAGGCAGGGATTCAATAATAAACAATTGTTGCTCCATTAAACTAACTGGTTTTCTATCTGTCCTAATTTGAATTGGAGTTCTCTCCCCATTTTGTTCACGAACAGCTATTCTTTTTATCATGGCTGCAGTATCCTGAGAGTTTCTTGTAGGAATAATGCTAATTCCAAAATCAATTGCAATTGATGCCATTGATCCCCTAATAGCATTTGGATTGATCATACCATTATACAAATCATCACCTTCAAGGATTAATATTGGATGTTTAAACTCTTCAGCCAATTCTTTAGCTTGTTTAAACAATCTTTTATCAATAATTGAGTCGACAAAATCCTTTGCAGTTTTTCTCTCAATAGCTACCTCATCACTTACCTGATAATCAGCAACAGACATAGAACGAACCTTAACATTAAGTTCCATTTCAGTCAAATGCCTAATCACTTTGGAATTCCCTTCACGAGAATCAGCATAAACAACGGGAAAATCATTTTCTTTTTTAGGCCTGTCAATTACCTTTATACTAGTTTGGTTTTCCATTCTCTCAATTGCTGATGCATTTAATTCCTCCAATACCTCAGGATCAATTAATTGGTTTTTCATGTTGTCTTCTTTTCTAATGCTTGACCAATAATAAGCTTCATCACGAGTTCCTTCTGTAATCAAGATTTTTACACGACCGGTTCTTTTACGGCCGGTTCTGCCACGACGTTGTATCATACGCACTTCAGAAGGTACTGGTTCATACAGCACTACTAAATCAACGGCAGGAATATCAATACCCTCTTCAGCTACACTTGTTGAAAGCAATACATCATATTCCCCCATTCTAAATGATTTAATAATTGCTTTTTGTTGTTTTTGAGTAAGACCTTTTTCACCGTCCTTTGATGCTTGACCAAAGAATTTAACCGATTTAATCCCTTCTTTTTCAAGTTTCTGATGTATCATCTCAAGTGTATCGCGGTACTGTGTAAATACAATAATTTTAGAAGCGTGTTCATCATTTTTATCTTCAAAACGAGAGGTTTTGAGTTTAGTTTGGCCATCATCACCTAATTCCTGTTTAAGGATTTTAGTTATTTCACGTAGTTTTGGATGTTCCCAACCATGTTTTTCAGCTTCCCTTGCAAGTTTGACAGCATGTGAAAAGTTATCATCCCACATTAAAGATTTAGCCGCTTTTGTTTTTTTCTTACGCAAACGGTCAACATATTTATTAAATGTTTGAATTCCCTGAGTTTCTATTAGTTCCTGAGCATGCTGAACATTGATTACAGCACTTAAAATAGATATTGCCCTAAATAATTCCTTATCAGGATTTGTTGAGCGAGCTATTTCACTTTGAACTTTCCCTCTTGTCTTTAAGATATCAACTTTACCAACAGAAACCGTTTTAATAATGCCCATATTTTTTAGAGCCTTGAGTCTTACTTTTAATGATTTATCAACATTTTCTTTAATTTTTAATAGCTCAGAGCTCATCTTAATTTTAACCCAATCAATATCCACTGGATTAAAGTAAGGTTTTACATCAGGGTCATCTTCAGTTTTAACAACAATATTCTGAATATACAGATTTTCACATACCTCTTTGATTTTGTATTTATCCGAACCTGGAGAAGCAGTCAATCCCAAAATGAGGTTAAATTTAGATTCTTGAATATATCTTGATGCCAAGTATACGTAAGAATAAGATCCAATTCCATGATGGCATTCATCAAATACAATTAATGAAACATTACTTAAATCATACCTGCCGTTTAATAAATCTGATTCAACGGTTTGTGGAGTTGCACAGATGATTCTTGACTCTTCCCATTTTTTAACACGCTCATCTGTTGTAACAGCTCCGGTTATTGAGCTACATGGAAGAGCTATGAAATCTTTAAAACTTTCCTCATGCTGAATTGCCAAAGGTTTTGAAGGGGCTAGAACTAGTACTTTTGAATTTTTGACCTTGTTTAGTCTGTCAGCGGCGACCAAAATAGCCACAATTGTTTTACCTAATGCTGTAGGTGCAACAACCATAGTATTTCCTTTTTTTAATACATCCCCTGCCAAAATTTGTTGATACAGACGTGATTCAATTGCATCTTTTCTCAATAATGGATGATTAATATAACTAGCCATAATAAAACCTAAACCCTTTTCTATTAACATATTGTTTTAAGTATTATTAATATATTAACAGAGAGCATTTGAACAGTATTGATGCTTACTAAAAATTGCTGGTAAAGTAGAATTAACAGACCCAATTGATTTGAAACAAAAATTAATATATGCAAATGAATTAGATAATATATCAAACAGCCGATAACTCCACTTTTGAAGTGTTCACCATTCCAGAAAAGCTGCAATAGTGATCAGATTTCCTCCTAAAACTTGTGAATCATAATTCAAAAACAATAGATTTGAATTTGGTGGCAGCCTCACCAATAGCTATTACCATTTCACAATCCAAATTCAATGCTTTTCTTAAACCATCCTTAACCTCCTGTTTGGAAGCTCCCAATGTTCCTGTTTTTTCAAACTCATCAACATGATTTAAAAAGATTCTGTCATTTAATTTTGGATTATCCTTTAATTTTTCAAGCGCAATTTTTTGTGAAGCTACAGAAGCCGGAACAATGAATTTTGAGAATTTTAAAACACTATTGAATATATCCAAATCTCCAGCATAACCTGACTCAGAAGATACGGTAATGACAGTGGTAAAGTCACCGAATAACTTTTTAAATTCTTTTAAAACTGTTTCTACCCCTGCAGGATTATGTGCATAGTCAACGAAAATATCTTTTCCTTTAACTTTACCGACCTCTTCCATTCTTCCACTTACACCATTGAAACCAGCAATACTCGGTAATATTTTATCATATGGAAGATTTAAAAATTCATGGGCAGCAATTATGACTCCAGTTAAGTTATAAACATTATGAAGACCGTCAACACCCATTTTAACTGTTAACTTTTCAGTTGGAGTATGCAAATCGAATGTCCTGTTAGTTAAATCAACATTGGTCGCAATGTAGTCCACCTGAGGAGTTGTTATGCCACATTGACAGAAGTAATATCCACAACCGGAAATGATTTCCTTAACAGCGATCTCCCGTCCGCAAACGCATTCCTTCATACCAATTGAATCTGGAAGTTCATCAACTCCAAAGGTTATAATCTCCCCTTTAAAATCAAGTTTTTTCAAAAGGCCGACAATGGTTGGATCCTGACCATTGACAATTAACTTGCCAATTCCAAGCTCCTTAATGAATTCCCCTTTAACGTTAGCATAATCCATGAAGCTTCCAAGGTCATTTAAATGGTCTGGAGTAATGTTTGTAATAATGCCTCCAGACATTTGAGTATTATTAACTATTCTTCCAACAGTTCCAGGAACCCCAAATGTTCCAACTTCAATAATAGCCACATCTCCATTTAATCTTGACTGTAGAATTGGGATATATTCTGCATTACCCTGCATCCCTTCAAGATCATGTTCACATGGCTTTATCCCATTATCATAAGCAATTTTTTTAAGCAGTGATGTTGAGGTTGTTTTCCCATTAGTTCCGGTAACTCCGAATACTGGCTTTTCAGGTTGTATCATCTCAATGACATCAGTTAATTCCAAAATTGGTTTTTCACAATTTTTAATTATTTCAGAATCCTTTGATAAGCTTGCAGGAGGAATAATGACATCTGCCTTTTTAAAAAATGATTCAGGAGCTTTACCATAAAAGACTTCAATATCATAACCTTCCAGGGATTTTGCAAACAGGCAATCCTTTTTGAATGATAAATCAGTTCCTATAACATCATATCCTCTTTGTTTTAGGATTCTTGCAATCAGATTACCGTTTGCACCGCAAACACCTATTATTCCGAAGGTTTTATTTTTATTCATATTTTTTACTTCCCATTTCAAGTCCTTTCATGATTTTATCAACAGTAGTTAGTCTATCATATGCTATAAGTGGTCCCATATGCAGAATAATATCTCCAGATTCGGAATATTTTAATGTTTCCTGAGCAGCAACTTGAATATCGTCAACAGCTATCTTTTTAATATTAGGATTTGTTATTGCATCTAAAATCTCATGAGCCGCTTGTATTTCAACCTTCTGAGTTACTTCATTAAATCCACTAGCTATTACAACCTTAATGTTATAATTACTTATTAATTGACCAACTTCCGCCTTGTCCCTTACAGATAATGTATCAAAATGATCCAAGAACAACACTACATTTTCATCTTCAAAGTAATCAAGAGTGATTTTCATCCCATCATATAAAAATGCGGAATCCAAAATTACTTTTCTCCCATTGTAGATGCCAACATCTTCCATATGTGCCGGCAGACCTTTAAACACAGTTAAAGCATCAATTATGTCTTCTTTTTTAATGCCATATGTTAGTGCTACAGCACTTGCTCCGACAGAATTTTCAAAAAAGTAGCTCATCATGTGGAATGGCGTAGTAAAAGAACCATCTTTATAATGCACAGTTAAGGATTCATCCCCAACACTACCTTTAAAATCAACATCTTCATCCAATGCATAATATAATGCATCCTTTCTTTGAGGACTAATGATATCAAAACATGAGTTGTTTGCTATAAATGTTTCGCTCATGGACTCCAAAACTAATTTGCGTTGCCTGTATAATTCAAGTGAACCTCCAAACTCGGACAAGTGATCCTCAGCGATATTTGTTAAAAGACCTATCTTAATATCCAAAGAATTTAAAAGACCGATGGTTCCATGAGGAAGTTCAAAAATTGCAACATCACATTCCTGAGCTTTACCTTTGACAATGCCATCAACAATGGCTTCTGAAACTAAATTATTAACAAGTGATGAGCAAGCCCATACTTTATATCCCGCTTGTTTAAATAGGCTTGTTGTGATAAATGTAGTGGTGGTTTTACCCATTGTTCCTGTTATTCCAACAATGTCTGCTGGAATTAAATCATTGACAATTCTAGAGAATTTTTCATTGGTTAAAACTTTTAAATCTGAACTCTTAATTTTTTGAGCTATTGGAGCAGAATCCGGCAAAGTGGGAGGCATATAAACAGCTTCAAAACCTTCAATGGACGGGCCTTTATTGGCCATGTCTAACTTAACACCTTCTTTTTCCATTTCAAGTAAGCTTCTTTGAAATTCAATTTTAAATTCTGAAATATCCTTTAAATCAGTTACTGTAACATCATAGCCTAAAAAATTAAGTAATCTTGCAACAGGCCGACTAGCATTTCCAGCGCCAACAACTAAATAATTCATAAATAGTATCCTCACAATTTCTAGTTATAATGTATAGATTTCATTAAATTTAAAGTTTAAATTTTTAAAAAAATAGAATTGGGAAAACCTATTCGAATTGAATAAGGTTTTCTACATCATTATAAACAACATCAAGTCCGCACATTGATGGAACATAGTTTGCTGCTTTTGCCGAATTTACACCGATTACTTCAAAGCCCATTTCTTCGATAGGAGCTACAACCATACAAGTGTCACATACAACATTTCCACCTGCATCTTCAATTATTTTAGTGTAACCCATCCTATCAGCAGTTGCTTTTACACTAACCGAGGTGCAAATCCACAATTTATTTTTAATGGTTTTGCCTTGGACAATAGTTGCTACTTGTTTAATTTCTTCAAGTGATGCATGAGGACAACCAAGACAAATTAAATCAGGCTGGCGATCAGTTGTTGTTAATTTCTGACGAGTTTCAGCAATTTCCTTATCAGAAATAAACATTATATCCTCAACATCTTCTTCGCCTGCAAGATTATATTCCGGAGTCACATCATCCACATGATAAAGTGCAACTGAACCTGAAGATGCAAGTGCTGCACCTAAAGTTTTTAAGTCATTGTTGTTTGGAGTGTTTTGTAGTTTAAAATAAGGAACACCCCCTCCGACAAATTTACCAATAACATATCCCAATGCACCAAAATCAGCGCCACTTAATTCAGCGGACACATTAACAACCAAGTTTGCTTTCCGATTTTGTTCCAAATGGAATCCGTAAAGTGGAGTTTTACCCACAATAGCTGCTGCAAGAGCCGCTGGACCACCTTCACGATTAGTACGAGCTCCAATAACTGAATTTACATATGCAACAGCTGAAGATTCGGACCATGAAACATGGTCTCTGAATCTTGGAACATTGCCAACCAAATATGGAGTACAAGTACAAGTTTTAGAAATTCCCAATTCAGCATAAGCATCTACAATTTCATTTTGTTTAACTGCAAAGTACTCTGGAAAACCTAATTCTTTCCAATTATCTAAATCAGTTCCAGGAGGATTTAAAGAAGCATTTATAACTGCTTTTCCAGATCCATCACTAGCCAAATCCTGCAAATACTCTAAACCTGCATCTCCGATTGTTTTATAAGAAACGCCTGATACTTGAGCAGAAGTAATGTCAACTAACTTAGAAGCACCATAAATATCCCCCAATGCAACAAGAATATCCATACTTTTTCTAATAGTTTCTCCATACTCCCCATCACACATTTCTTGCTCTTTTTTTGTTAAAAACATATTAATCATTACTTAATTGATATTCAACCATCTCATCAACTAAGTGTAGGAAATTATCTTTAGCCTCATATGGTATCATGGCACCAGCCGCAATATCATGTCCTCCGCCAGTTCCATTGAAATTAGCAGAAGAATCTCTTAATGCCTGACCTAAATCAACACCCCTTGCAACCATGTCACGAGTTGTTCTGCCGGATATTTTAATATCATTATGAAGGTGTGACAATCCTATAACTGGTTTTGAATTATCCAATAGTTGAACAGAAAGACCAATACTTGCAATAGTACCCATTACAGATTTTAATACTTTATCTTCCGAGTACAAGTATTGAATAGATTCCAATTGTTGAGCCCCTTCACGTTTAACCCATTCAAGGCCTTTAACAACTTGATCACGATATTGACATTGGAGTTTTAAAGCTGCATCAAGAGCTTGTTCACGTTCCCCAAGTGCAATACTTAAACCAAGACCTTGTTTTTTATTCTTGCCACATGCATCAAGAATATAAGAGTATTCTTCTAAATCCTTAAGCATTGGTGTTTCTTTTGGAAGAGTGTAACAATCTCCAAAAATTTCAGGATTAACACTGATTAAAGCTTCTTTCAATAAATCTTTTTCCTCATCTTCCAAGTCTGTGAATTTGATACCATAAGACAAATTCATTTTTTCTAAAAATTCCTGAGAACCTTCCAAATCACCACTTATTCCTGGAAGAGGTGGTGAGAAGGTGTAAGCTAAAGATTTATAAATAGGTTCTGTTGCTTTTGATACGATTTTCAAACCTTCATGAATTTCGACATTTCCACTTGCAATAGCATCATCCAGTATTAATCTGTTAATACCTGTAAAACCGTTTTGACCTTGCATATCACCAAATGCTCCAACAAGAGCAAAATATGCCAAGTGTTTTTTGTCCAAATCACGAACCACAAGATAAGCAGAACCCGCACCACACAAATCTCTACTGCCATCAATTTCAAATAAATGAGGGTTGATGTGGACAACATTACTGTCAGATTCAGTATCATCCACTTGATGGTGGTCAGCAACTATAACATCATGTTTATAAGTGTTGAATTCCTTAATAAATGAACTTCCCATGTCAGAGAAAATAAATAAATCATATTTTTCACTTCTAAGTTGATTTACAATATCCTCTTTTAAACGTGAAACAAGAGTAGTGTGGAATTGAACATCCTCCTCCTTTAAAGCATTAGCTATAATTGCCGCAGCTGATATGCCATCAGCATCGTTGTGAGAAATTAATCTAACAACACTATCATTGTCAATATGCTCCTTAAGCATATTGGTTGCTTCACTAGATTTATTTAACAAGGAGTGCTGCTTCTTTTGGATTATATCTCCAACCTTCTGGTAAAGCACCTTCATTTACATAATAAGATGCTAATTTTCTAATCCTAGCTTCAATAATGGTCAATCCTCTTTTAGAATGTAAATCTTTAGGATTTTCTTCCAAGTGGTCTCTGATGTTAACCGCCCTTCTGATTAAGTTTAATAAATCTTCCGGGTATTCGCCAGCTTGACCATTTCTTTTTAAAATTTGAGTGATTCTCTCACCAGTTACATCACTAACTGATGGAATTCCATATTGATCTCTTAAGATAATACCTATTTCAGAAGTGCTTTTACCTTCTCTGTTAAACTTTAAAATCATTTCTTCAATTTCTTCATCACTATAAGTTACCCATTCTGGTCTTGACATAATATAACCTCTATATATTCTTTTAGATAAGCCCAATAAATATAAAATTCACTCTTTAGTAGAATACCATTTGATAAATTTCTCTAAAGAATTTTTTCTATGTGAAAATTGGTTTTTTTCATCAGTTGTAAGTTCTCCAAATGTTTTACCCTCACCAGGGACATAAAAAATTGGATCAAAAGCAAATCCTAAATCTCCTTTTTCTTCAACTGCGATTTCTCCTTTGACTTTGCCTAAAAAGATCTTGGGCTCAGAATTGGGGGCACAGTACCCAATAACTGACCTGAATTCGGCATACCGGTCAGAGGAATCTGCTAATAACTTTAAAATTCCTTGATTGCCTAGAGTATCCTGAACATAATGGGAATAAGTTCCAGGAAATCCATTTAAAGCTTTAATGAATAAACCAGCATCTTCAACAATCACAGGTTTTCTTAATTTATGACAAGCATATTTTGCACCTGATATAGCCACTTCCTCAAGACTTCCCTGAGGTTCCGTGTAACCTAAATCAATATGCTCTAAAGTAATGTCATAATCTTTGAAAATATTCTCTGCTTCTTTTACTTTATGTTCGTTACCAGTTATAAATGTTATCATATTTTTAATTATTAATAGTAATTTTTATTATATCTTTGCTTAATTAATGTGTATATCTTCCACGAAACTCGATGTCATTAATTGTTTTAAAGATAAATTCATCCCCATAACCTTTTAAAACACAATTAAAGAATTTGACCGCCAATTTATAGTCAATACTTTGCAAAGATTTTTTTAAGACAAGCAAATCAACAGCCTTATCTTCCTTTAGTTGGGAGTATCTTCCAAGGCCAAAATCAATGAAAACCAGTTTATCATCCTGCAGCATAATATTTGAAGTGGTAATGTCCCCATGAATAATATCGAATGCATGAAGTTTAGCTATCTCACCACCTATCTTAAATGCCAAATCCTCATCAATTACATCTTTAACCATTACTCCCTCAATCTCTTCCATGACAATGGCCTTTCTTGCTAAATCAACATCGTACAACACAGGAGTTTTAACACCTGCACGTTTAGCATCAGACAATAACTTAGCTTCTTCCCTGCATCTTGCTTTTCTAATTTTGCCATCAATTTCAGAAATCCTATAACCTTTTACAATACGGTCTTTAATAACAGCTTTTTGGCCTAAATATTGACTTTTGACAATATTTGATTCTGCACCTTTAGCTATTAAGTCATCAGACAATTTTAAATAACTTTTGCTATTATCGATCCATGGAATATCCACTTCATCAGTTCTAAATTTCTGAATAATTCCAGTTTGGGATAAATCCATCGGTCCAAACTCATTACACATTAAAAGACCTAGCCATGCAATCATTACACCATTATCCCCACAAAGTTTCATTTCAGGCATGTAAAATTTAGCACCATGCTCTTCCGACATTGTTTTAAGCATTTCACGTAATCTTGAGTTAGCTGACACTCCACCGCACAACATCACTTCATCTTTTTGAGTGTGAGACAGTGCACGCTCTGTTACCTCAACAAGCATTGAAAAAGCAGTTTCCTGAAGTGAAAAACAAACATCCTCCATAGGAGTTCCTTTTTGAGCTTCCCTAAGTGCTGCAGACAGCAATCCTGAAAATGAAAAGTCCATACCTTTTACAATATAAGGCAAATCAATATATGAACCTTTTTTAGCCAGTTTTTCAATAACAGGCCCTCCGGGATGTCCAAGACCGATTTCACGACCAAAGTGATCAAGGCAATTTCCAACGGCAATATCTAAGGTTTCACCAAATATCCTATATCTTCCACTTTCATGAGCAATTACCTGACTGTTTCCACCACTTACATATAATGAAACAGGATTAATTGCACCAGTGTCAAGTTTTCCAACTTCAACATGACCAATGCAATGGTTAACTCCAATGATTGGTTTTTTAAGTGATAATGATAAGCTACGGGCAGAAGTTGCAACGATTCTTAAAGCCGGGCCAAGACCAGGCCCCTGTGAAAATGAAATTAAATCAATATCAGAATAGTCTAAGTCCGCTTCTTCAATAGCCTGCGGTATTAATTTAGGAATCCATTCTGCATGATGTTCAGCAGCAACTCTTGGATGGATGCCTCCTTCTTCTGGGAATAGCTGCTTTCCAGCCATAGCTAAAATATTACCATCACTATCAACGATGCCTATACCAGTTTTTTCTGCAGTTCCTTCAATGCCTAAACTTATCAAAACAATCAACTAAAAAATTTAATTAATTAATTATTATAATTCCAAAATATAAAAATATTTTTTAAATTCAAAATACAAAAGTTAAAATATGGGATTTTATAGTGCTAATACATTAGAACAGAAAAGAGTCAAACAATTGACTGGTGATATTAACATAAATGACATGTTTAAAAACGAATGTGCAACAAGAGGAATACCTATTTACAATGCATACAATATTCAAAAAAGGTTAATACACGAAATAGAACAGGAAGAGTTGATTGGCATTGATAAAGTTGATGAAAGATTGATGGAACTTTTAGAGGAGAGAGGGAAGAATAAAGTAACTCACAGATATGTGGATTATGTATCAAAAGAAGATAGTGCTTCAAGAGGATCAATACCTTTAAAACAATCCCCAAGTAGTTCGTTTCCTCCAAAAGATAAAATAAAAATCCCTCCAAGAGCAAGAGATGGGCAAACATTTAAAACTGATGATGAATTATCACAAGAAGAGATGTTAAAGAAAATCATGCTCCAAAACAAAAAAATTATTAATCAAAATAAGATAATTATTGATTTGTTGAAAAAACAAGGTGAAAACAATGATTGATGGAATAACCACATATGGTTCAACTGAATTGATCGAAAAATTACAAGAAGTAGAAGAGGATACCGTATTTTTACTCAACATAGGGACAACAGAAACCTCTAAAATTGAAGGAATTTCTGGAGCTGGAGCTAGTGCGGAATTAACTGAATATACACCGGCGGCTGATGTTGAATTTATGGTATTAGGTGAAGTAAGATGTACAGAAACTGCTGCTGAAACCGTTGTTGACGGAGCATCTGCACCAACCCCTGCAAGACTTACAAAAGCAGCACTTCAACTTGCAAATATCCCATTTGTTATTATTGATGCAGGATCCAAAATCAAACCAGATGTTGAATATGTAAGTTTTGGAAAAGAATACGGAAGAGACATTAGAACTGGAAAAGGTATTTTAAATCCCCTAGAAATTTTTGAAAATGGTAAGGATTTAGGTGGGGAATTATCCCAGAGACATGAAATGTTAATCATCGGCGAAAGTATTCCTGCCGGAACAACAACCGCATTAGGAGTCCTAAAAGCCTTAGGTTATGAAGCTAATGAAAAAGTAAGCGGCAGTATGCCATACAACCCCCATGATTTAAAATCAGAAACTGTTGATGAAGGATTGAAAAATGCCGGAATAACCCCCGGTGAAGCAGATGCGATGCAAGCTATTGGTGCTGTAGGTGACCCGACACTTCCAGCTATTGCAGGATTAGTTTTAGGTTCTGATGTTCCAATCATATTAGCAGGAGGAACGCAAATGGCTGCCGTTTGTGCTATTATAAAATCCATCCAACCTACTTTTGACTTTTCAAGAATCAACCTAGTAACTACGGTGTTTGTTGCAAATGATGAAACTGCAGATTTATTCGGCATATTAAAGCAAATTGATGACAATATTACTGTAAATGTAGTTGACCCGAGATTTGAAGAATCACAGCACGAGGGATTGAAAAATTATTTAACCGGATTTGTTAAAGAAGGTGCCGGAGCAGGGGGGGCAATGTTTGCAGCATTAGTGTTAGGAAATTCAGTTGAAAGATTAAGAAAAAAAATAGAAAAAGTATGTAAATAGAGATTAATTCAAATCTCTATAATTTTTTAATTTTAAAAAATATGGGCAATTGAACCCATAAATACTATTAAACCCATCAACCAGCAATAATAAGCAAAAATATCCAGACTCCTATTTTGTATTAAATCAAGCATCCATTTAATTGCGAGATATCCTGCGATAATTGATGCAATAAAACCTAAAAATACAGGTAAGAAGTTTGCATCCATTGTAGAACCAATATCCTTAGCCTGTAACAGAAAAGCACCTAAAATAGCCGGTATTGATAATATAAAACTGAATTTTGCTGCAAATTCTTTATCAAGATCTATTGTTAAACCTGCAGCTATGGTTGTTCCTGAACGTGAAAGACCGGGCAATATTGCACATGCTTGACCTAATCCCATGAATAATGCTTCTTTTTTTGTAATTGTATCATAATTAACATTGCCACTAGTCATTCTTTGAGACAAGAATAATATAGTACCAGTTACAAATAAAAAGAATGCCGGAACATACAATGCACCTGCAAATAATGCATCGACAGAATTTTCAAATAACACCCCTACAACACCTACAGGAATTGTTGCAAGAATTACATACCATGCAAGTCTTTTATAAGGATCCTCCATAAAACCCTGCTTGAATCTTCCTTGAAGGATATCTCCAATACTTAACCACCAAGATTTAAGCATTTTATAAATATCCCCTCTAAAGAACCATAATACTGCAATTAAAGTTCCCAAATGAAGAAAAATATCAAAAGCAAGAGAGCTTTCAACACCCAATAACTTTTGAGCAAATACCAAGTGTGCCGAACTACTAACTGGTAAAAATTCAGTTAATCCCTGAACAATACCGATTATTATTCCTTGAATTATATCCATAATTTACACCACTTAGATATATGATAACCAACCATATTTATCTTCAGACTTGCCTTCAACTAAATCAAAGAAAGCAGTTTGTAATTTTTCAGAAATCGGACCTCTCTTACCAAATCCAATAGTCCTGCGGTCGATTGAACGAATAGGAGTGATTTCAGCTGCAGTCCCTGTGAAGAATACTTCATCTGCAAAGTATAATCTTTCCCTGGAAATTGTTTCTTCAACAACTTCATAACCTAAATCAGCTGCAATAGTCATGATTGAATCCCTTGTGATTCCTTTAAGGTTAGATGATGACATGGACGGAGTGTATAATCTTTCCCCTTCAACTAAAAATATGTTTTCCCCACTACCTTCTGAAACATGTCCCTGATAGTCAAGCATGATTGCTTCATCAAATCCATTATCTATAGCTTCCAATTTTGCAAGTTGGGAGTTCATGTAATTAGCTCCACATTTTGCAAGTGTTGGGAAAGTATCCGGAGCCGGTTTTCTCCAAGAGGACACACCAATATCTACACCATTAGCCATACCTTCTTCTCCAAGGTATGATCCCCATTCCCATGCAGCTATTGCAACATTTACCGGACATCCTAATGGGTTTACACCAAGTTCTCCATAACCCCTAAATACAATTGGACGTATGTAACATCCATCGAGGTCATTTACACGGACAGTTTCTAAGATTGCTTCTGCGATTTCATCTTGTGTGAATGGAATATCCATCTTATATACTTTTGCTGAGTCGAATAGACGTTGAACATGTTCCTCTAAACGGAAAACTGCTACTCCATTGTCATTTTTATATGCACGAATTCCTTCAAAAACGCTAGTTCCATAATGAACTACATGTGAAAGTACTGAAATATTTGCATCCTTCCAGTCAACTAATTCACCATCAAACCATACTTTTGTTTGCTTGTCATCCCATGCCATTTTATCACCAGTTTATTTATTTATTTTTAGTAAGTAATAAAATTTTCTTAGAGGCAATTTGAAAAATAGAAAAGTATATATATTAGTAAATTCATAACATTGCTTGTTGGTTCCGTGGTCTAGTGGTATGATACCTCCCTTACAAGGAGGGGATCACGAGTTCGAGTCTCGTCGGAACCACTTGATTTCTATTTTTAAATGATATTTTCACTTTTAGAGCATTTTTTACCTTCCATATCATTTATAATGATTTAACATGAAGAATAAGGTTATTTAAGTTAAATAAATTTGTTTTAATAATAACTGATTGTTTAATAAAAATATAACAAAATAAGCAGTTAAAAAACAAATAATAAAATTTAAATACATTCTAGATTAAAATTTTAATTATCAAATAAGGAGATTAATATTATGGTAGTAAAAATTGCTATTATTAAAAGTGGGAATATTGGTACATCCCCAGTAATTGACCTATTGTTAGACGAAAGAGCAGACAGACCAAATATCGATGTAAGAACATTTGGATCTGGTGCGAAAATGAATCCTGAACAAGTAGAAGACGTCGTGCCTAAAATAGACGATTTCAAACCAGATTTCGCAATTTTCATAAGCCCTAACCCAGGAGCACCTGGACCAGCTAAAGCAAGAGAGCTCTTATCTGCAAAAGATATTCCAGCAATTATCGTTGGTGATGCACCAGGTAAAGGTAAAAAAGATGAAATGGACGAACAAGGTTTAGGTTACATCATTGTAATGTCTGACCCAATGATTGGTGCTAAAAGAGAATGGCTAGACCCAACCGAAATGGCTATTTTCAATGCTGACATTTTAAAAGTTCTCGCAGAAACCGGTGCTTTAAGATTAGTACAACAAACCATTGATACTGTAATCGAACAAGCAGAATCTGGAGAAATCGAATTGCCAAAACTTATTGTTACTGCTGAAAAGGCTGCAGAAGCTGGCGGATTTGAAAACCCATATGCAAAAGCTAAGGCTATTGCTGCATATGAAATGGCTGGATCTGTTGCAAACTTAGACATGAAAGGTTGTTTCATGACCAAAGGTTTCGAAAACTTCATTCCATTAGTGGCTGCTGCTCATGAAATCGCTGCATGTGCTGCTAACTTAGCACAAGAAGCAAGAGATATCGAAAAAGCAAATGATACTGTTTTAAGAACCCCACATATGAAAGAAGGAAATCCTGGTTGTAAAACAAATTTAATTTCAAAACCAGAATAAGTAGCAAACTTTGCTACTTTCATTTTATTTTTTTAGTTTAAAGTGTCTAATTTTATAAAATAAGTTAAAAAGATAGCAAACCCACTATCCATTAATCACAATATGCCTTTTGTAGAAGGTATTTGATCATGCTCAATTTTAATAGCTTCTTTTAGAGATTTAGCGAATGCTTTAAAAACAGCTTCCGCCTTGTGATGATCGTTAACCCCTTCGACGGCACCATAAATATTTAATTTTGCTGATGAAGCAAAGGATTCGAAAAAATGTATTACAATATCAGAGGTCATGTCTCCGATTTTTTCGTTTTTAAAGTTTAAAAACATGTTGCAATAACTACGTCCACTAATATCGATTGCGACAGTCGATACTGACTCATCCATCGGAACAATTGCATGAGCCATTCTTTTAATACCTTTCTTATCACCAATAGCTTCAAGAAAAGCTTCGCCTAATAAAATTCCAACATCTTCTATAGTGTGGTGATCATCTATTTCAAGATCCCCTAGTGCTTTAACATCCAAATCAATCATTGAATGTTTGGAAAACGATTCTAGCATGTGATTGAAAAAGTGTATACCAGTTGAAATATTGTAAACTCCAGTTCCATCTAGATTCATTTTAATTTGAATATCTGTTTCTGATGTTTTTCTTGAAACATTTGCAATTCTAGTCATAATCTAACCCATTAAAATATTAATTTTAGCTTCAATAATTTAGTCTTCTTCACCTGGACGTATGATTTTAATACAGTCTGTAGGGCATTCCATAGCACATAGTGTGCAAACGTGACAATATCTTAAATCCAATATACGTGCAACTCGCCCCACTTTCCAAATTTTAGCTCCTTTAGGACAAATCTCCTCACATTTTCCACAACCGATACATTTATCTTCATCAACTAAAATTTGTAACATTAACTACTCCCTCTTAAATGTTATAATTTCAAAGTTGCAACAGACATAGCTTTAAATCCCAGGTAAACTGATTTACCGATGTTTAGATTTAATTCTTTTTCGGCTGATACAGTAATATCACAACATAATATAACCCCACCAACATTGACTTTAACACGAATAATCTCGCTTTCAAGTCTCATTTCAATTATCTGACCTTCTAAAATATTACGGATACTGGAAGTTTGTGGCTCTAACATTAAAAAAATATTGTCATAACTAATTAAAGCTAATATCCTGTCGCCGATTTCGTAATTTCTATTTAATGGAGCATTAATCTGAAATTCTTCATTTTTAATTGTCATTATGCCCTTAGCATCCTTAATATCGACAACTTCAGCTTCAATTTCATTAACATCTTTATGGAGTTCCATAATAGCATTAATCTTTTTACATTCTTTTAAGATAGAATAACCCTCTTCAGTTAATGAGGTTCCTCCACCTCCGCCTTTTCCACCTTTTGTAGTAGTTACAACTTTAACATCGAGTGTTGATTCAATTTTATCAATATAATTTAATGCAGTCCTATAAGAAACATCGATTTTCTTAGCCGATGCAGTTAAAGAACCGGTTTCCAATATAGATACAAGTAAATTGTATTTTTTATTATCTAATAAAAAAGAATTGCCATCGACATTAATTTTATATTCAACACCTGCACTCACATCAGTCATTATAAATCCCCCGAAATATAATATTATTATTTATATTAATAACATTTAAATAAGTTTTCGTTTATCTAAATTCTAATTTTTCAATTAAGTTCAGTAATCTATTAACAATCTTAGCAATCGGACCTAATTTAGATGACAATTGCCTTAAACTATCAATATCTTCTTTTTGGAAGAATTTAACTAAAATTAATGCAAAGAAATACAGAATAATACAAGCAAAAATGCTTGGGAACAAGTATAAAGTAGTTTTAGGAATAATTAATGCAAAAATACCCATTATTAATGATGCAATCAATATTTTAACAATGGATTTTGTCGGAGCCTTTGTTTTAGTTAATTTGAATACGAAATAAATACATGGAACCATCATTAAAAAGCAAGCAATACTGGTGGCCAATGCACCGCCAGCAATACCTAAACTAGGAACCATAATCCAATTTAAAACTCCAGTTACAATAGTTCCACCAACTAAAATATACATAGGAATCCTCGGATTGCCAATACCCTGAATAATACTAGTTGATATAGCAAATATTGAATAAAATGTCATTCCAATGGAAAGAATGGCCAAAGCAGATGCACCTGCAACATAAGCCGGATTTTTAAAATATAAAATTCTTAAAGTAGGAGAAGCGAACAATGCAAGGCCTACACACATAGGAACAACAAATAATAATGAATATTTATAAGCTTCAGAAACATATTTCTGCAAAGTTAGATTATCCTTAAGTTTAAAAGCTTCCGAAGAAGCAGGCAAAATTGTTGTTGCAATAGATATAGAAATAATTAACGGCAAACGTGCGATAGGATCTGCTGCTGCAAAAAATCCAATATCCTCAAAAGTTAAAAATCTGCCCATGACAATAGTACAAATATTATAAATAAGCATTTCTGCAATAGCTGTGATAATAACCGGAATTGAAAATTTAACTAAAGTTCCGACAAGCGTTAATTCATCTTTTCTTGTAAAAACAAAGTTTTCACTGAGTTTTGGAATATATTTAGGCATATGAACTTTAAAAATATAAATTGCAACCACGACAGATAAGGAATAACCTAAAACTGTACCCCATAGAGCCCCAACAGTAGACAAACCGATTAAAACAAAAGCAGTAGCAAATAGAATCATCCCCAATTGTTCAACAGCACGAGTATAGACAATATACTCCATTTTATAAACGCCCTGAAATGCTCCTCTAAAAGCACCGACAATAACACTAAACGGAGTAATAAGACCAACAATCTGTAAAGGTATTAATGCTGCCGGTTTTTCAAGATACCCATAAGCCAACCATGGAGAAACAACGAAAATCATTAAAATTCCAAAGAAGAGACCTAAAAATATCATTATTTTTAAAGCCGTATATATCGTGTGACGAGCCATGTCATGCTCATTAATAGCTTCATACTCAGCAACATACTTAGCTATTGCAGGAGGAAGCCCACCAGCTGATAAAGTCTGAAAAATTCCCTGAAACGGAAGAGTAATCCCTAAAATACCATAGGCAGTGGGGCCTAAAAGTATAGCCATTAAAAAACGATAAACATAACCACCTAAACGAAAAATTATGTTACCTATGAGAATTATCAAACTACCTCTTATCAACTTATTAGCCATATTATAACCTAAAAAAAAGTTTTTAATGTATTTTAACTTGATTATAGTATTTAAATATATTTATTTAAGAAATTTTCAAACTCATGTAAAGTCCTGTTTAATGACTCCATACCATATTCATCTTTCTTAATTCCATCTAAAGAATCTTGAGACCAAAAAGATGCACCTAAATTAGAACCGAATGGTCCGCCACTAACAGGAATAATGCCATGTATCATAAAATAAGTTATATTGGCTAAATGAGCAAAATCCTGACCACCAGTACGATCGCCACCAATAGCAATACTCATACCGATTTTACCTCTCAATAAATTATAATCAATAGCTTCCAGAGCTCGAGTCCTATCCATAATTATTGATAAATTTGCTGAAATAGAACCAGATTGAATTGGAGTGGCCAGAATAATTCCATCGGAATTCTGGAGGTTTTCATAAACTTCCCCCATATCATCTTGTATAATGCATTTTTTATGCTCTAAACAATAATCACAATGAAGACATGGTTTAAGATCTTTAGCCTGACAATTAAACAATTCTGTTTCAAAACCATGCCCACTTAATTTATCTAATGCCTCAGTTAAAACATGATTTGTTGTATTAATTCTGGGACTTGCACAAATTCCAAAAACTTTCATGAAGATAGTTTATAAAACTTAATTAAAATAATTTTGTAAAAAAAGAAAGAATAGGGAAGGAGAGCCATCCCTATTTTTTAATATAGATTTTGACTTTTTTACTTACTGCGTTAAAACATTTGCTACCATTAAATATAACTTTAGCTGTGTATTTTCCTTTTTTAGTTAACTTTTTAATCTTAAAGACTGCTTTACCTTTAGAATTAGTTTTTGCATTATAGATTTTGCCTTTAATTCTGAGTTTAACCTTTACTTTCTTCATAGCCTTATATCCATTGTCTTTTAAAACAATTTTATATTTTTTGATTTTTTCTTTAGCTTTGAAAGTTTTCTTTTTGGCGATTAGTTTAGGAGTTGCTTTTTTAACTATAACTTTTGTAATAGCGGTGGATTTAATATGTGTTTCATCACCATCATATGAAATGCTTACAGTATAGTCTTTTGGAGATAATTTACTTGGAATAGATAAACTAGTTTGACCGTTCTCCTTTGTAATTATTTCACTAGATTGACCATTTAAAACTATGGTAATCTTAGCATTGGCAATTAAATTTCCATTACTGTCTTTTAAAGTTACAATTAATTTTTTATTGGAGTTATAAACTGTTTTTACACTAGGAGCAATAATTTTGGTTGGAAGTTTTTCAGGAACCTTCTTGGTTAAAACAATGATTTGTTGCAATACTGTAAAGCTGCCAGAAGTTCCGCTGAATATTACGGAAATATTGTTTTTATCATTAATTGTAGAGGTCATATCTTTTACATATAAATCTGTTGATAAAGATGAACCCTTCCACGGATGACTTTCACTTTCCCCATTTATTACAACAGTACCTCTACCATCTACAGCACCATTAGCGAAAATATAAGCAGTAGCATTAATCATGCCTGATGAATCAACATTGATGAGTGAATTAACTTGAATAGGGTTGTTTAATCCCCCATAAGTACCTAATAAATCAGCTCCGTTAGAAATATAAACTTCTTTTATAAGTTTACTGCCAGTAGTATTATACATATAAACTAAAGTTGCTGGATAAACTCCTGCAGAACCTGTTTTATTTAAATCCAATACATTAGTACCATTTATGATATAATTACTTACATCATAAACAACAACACCTGATCCAGTATTGGATTTTAAATTACTTTGATCACGGGCAAAAAAGACAGGATTCAATTTATTGTCATTTAAAGTGACAATGAACATGTCAATATTGTCATTAGCTCCACCATAAGTATATGTAACATATAAAAATGCTTTAACAATTAAATCTTTTTCTGTTAAATTAACAGTGAAGTTTGTTAAATCATATTTATTGATACCAGAGGCATAAGTTCCATTTGTTAAGAAAACAATATTGCCTGTAATAGTGGCATTATAAAATGGCTCTAAACCAGTTTCATTATAAATATCTTTACCAAGATAACCATTATATAACACAATAGCCTGACAAGAAGTTTCACCTACTTTTTCTTCATTGAATAAAACTTGAAGTTGATAATCTACATTATTATAACTACCAGATGATCCAATGTATTTAGCAGATTCATTCAATGGCCTAATTGTAGGATCAACCAAACTTAAAGTATTATTACCATTATTTAAATCAATTTCAGTTGTATTGACAATTAATCCATTAGCTAATAAATTAAATGTATATCTACCTGCCTTATTTGTATTAACAGTGATAGATAATGTATTATTAAACTCGGGATAAATAATGTTTTTAGTGTTTTGTAATACTTTCATCGAAGCGGTAACCTGAGCAAAATCTTTAGATGTTACAATAAATTGAGCTAAAGAAGAAATAGTCTCACCGGTGCATACAAAAGATACATTATTCGAATCCTTAACAATACTAGTTACATCAGTTTGGAATAAATCAGTAGTTTTAGAACCGCCATTCCAACAATTTTCAAATATCTCCCCATTTACAACAACATGTCCGTCTGTTTTATCAGCACCAGCTGCAAAAATATAAATAGTTGCATTAGTTATTTTATTAGATTCTACATTTATTATAGATTTAGCTTGATTGGTTCTATTTGCTTTATTAAACCTATTATTAAATAAATCATATCCCTTTACAATGTACATGTTTTTAAGTGTTGTGCTTCCAGTAGTGTTATAATAGTAAACAAAAATACTTGGATTTAAAGCAGGATCGCCGATTATCCTATTTAAAACTAAAGAATTTTCACCGGAAGAATTAATTAAACCACTTACATCATAAATTAAAGATCCATACCCATAGTTCCATCCTAAATTTGGATTATCATGATTAAATGCGATAGCAGTTAAAGAGTGTCCGTTAAATGTGGCATTAATCATGTTACTATTTTCAACATTTGCACCATTTGCATAATTAAACCAATTATATGGAACAATAATAAATCCGCCAGCAATATTTGAATTGTTGTCTAAATTAACATCCCAAACATCGGTTCTTGCACTATTACCAGAAGACATATAAGTTGAATCTCCTTTTATATCAACAACAACATCTCCGGTGAAGGAAATATTCATTAATGAATCATAACCATCAATACCATAAGCATATTCACTGCCCAAATACCCATTATATAATATTTTAACAGTTAAATTTTTAGTAGCGATTGTGTTTTCACCGTAACCCACCTCAACTGTCCAATTAACATTTTTATTATTGTTATTTAAAACAGTTGTTTCATCAATGGCCCTAATTGTTGGGTCAATGATTGTTAATGTATTTTGACCACCAATCAAATCAAATTCTGTAGTATTTACAACTACATCATCAGCCAATAGCCGGATAATATATTTACCTGTCCTACTTGGTGTAACTTTTATATTCAATGCATTAACAGTTCCAGGATAAGCAATTCCGGAATATTCCGGAGATATGCTATTGATTTCAGCAGTTGGATCTTCGTGGGTTTTTACAGTTAAAACCGCAAGAACTGATTTTGCTGAAAACCCATTATTTGAATAAGTTAATGTTGTTTTAGTAGCCGGAGTAAGACTTTCAGTTACATTCCATTTATTGAATTGATAATACTGACCAGATACATGTACCAATGCATCATCAACCGGTTGTGAATTAATTTTATAGCTTGCCTCTGCACTTGATAAAAGAATATTCTTCCACATTGATTCATCAACGTATTTTATAGAAGAAGTATCAAATTCTAAATTCATGCTTTCAGTTGTGTACCTCTGATTAGCATCAACCCAATAATTAATTATATCTTCATCTCCATCATCATAAGCTAATAATAAAGCGATTAATTTAATTCTACCATCAAACTGATAACCCTCCTTTTGAATAGAATCAACATTAACAGATACTGAAGTTCCGTTTAAACCATTGACTATTTCAGTAACATTATAAAGAAGTTGATAATCTGAATAAACTCTTGTAACATGACCGTTAAGTGTATAAACAGTAGCATCCGGACTGCATTCTAAAGTCAATAGTTCCTCATATCCAAGATTCACATTGCCGTTGATAGTTGTAATACTGGCATTAGAATCCAAAGCATAATTCGGATTACTACCACTACCAGAATAAATATTTATGTATATTATTGCATTTTTAATTTCTTTTGCATTATTTGGAATTGTATAATTAAGTACCCCACTAATTGTCCAAGGATTTGTACTATTTACCTCTACATCACCAGAAACAACCCCCTCATATGTTAATGAAGGTTCAATTACTCTTGATTTTACAGTCGATTTCACCCAAGATTTGTCCAGATCAGATGAACCTTGTTCTAAATATCCCGATCCGTATTCAGATTCATCAGGAGCAAATTCTATACTATATGGATTATCGCTTGCAATAAAATTCAAAGAATCATCGAAATTACAACTAATTTTATGATTTGATAATTCCCGAGATGCTGTTTTTTCATTTGAAGATATTGTTATTGGAAAATCTTCACCATCATGATTATTTCCATCAATATCTACAAGAGAGCCAGAACCATTGGGCGTGTCTCCTTTGGTGATTGTAATATCTTCCTGATCAGAATTAATGTATGCGCCTGAAGTGCTTTGAGAATAAGCTAATTTTGAATCAGATCCCCTATCTGAACTTTCAATACTTCCATCATCACTACAAATTAAATTATCCGTTGGATTATCCAAATCATGTGCACAAACCGATGAAATAACCATGATTAAAACAAATAATAAAGTTAATGACAATGCCAATTTTTTAACTTTTGTTTTCAATTTCATTCTACCCTAACCTTTTTAATAAAATTCGAAGCATTTATTTAAAAAAAATAATTAATATAATTAAATTTAATAATAATATGCTTATTTTTATTATATTAAATAATAAATATTTAAATTTTATTATTACTTATTTCATATATAAAATAATGAATTTATAAAACTTAAAAATATAAAAAAAGAATATTTTAACCTTCAACCATGATTAATTTGCCCGTTGAAGGATCTTTATAAACTTTGCCCATTTCCATATATCCAGAACCAGAATCATCAGAAGTATCAGGAGTTTCATTCAAAACTTTTCCTTCATTGACCTCAGTTACATCAGAGGATGATTCTTCAATAGCCTTCTGTTGGTTTTGAGAATCCTGAAATATTACACTTTGCATATTCCAACTTATAACAACAAAAATTAACAATCCAACAGCTATTACAAGCATTGCGTCAACTAGATTTGATGTTCCAGCCATTGGATCTTCTTCCCCTTCAGCAAAGCGTTTTTTAGACTTATCGCGAACCATAACTAAAACCTCCTATTGATTCAATTTATCCAATAATGCATCTGCCAAAGCATCTAAATTGGACAAATACTCCTCATACCACCGACGCCTTACTTTAGATACAAAATAAGCAACTGCACCTGCTCCAATACCAACGACAGTTGTATCAAATGCGATAATAATAGCATTGGCCAATGTATTTACATCCCCTGCACCAAGAGCAGCGAGACCCGGACCCATTGGTATTAAAGTACCCATCAATCCTAATGTTGGTCCGATACGGGTTACAACATCAGTTTTTTCAATTTTTTTAGTGAAGTTATTCTCTTCAAACTCAATTAGCTTTTTAGCAAGAGCATGCCTTGAATCACGAGTTAGAGAGTTTGAACGCAATATTTTAATCAAAACAACCTTTTGGGATTCATAAATTTTTGCATTTTTAATTATGTTTTTAATATCTTCAATTGAATTAGCATTTGAAATCAAATAAATTAACTCTTCAATAATATCAGGCGTTACCTTTTTTCTTGATGTATACTCAGAAATCAAACCTCCAATAGCCAATATTGCAAATATGGCAAAGATTACTAAAAATATGATTACAGGAATTTGTAAACTTTGTGAAATCATATTTAATGCTGATGTTAATATTTCACTTCCCGGAATTGTCGATACCATTAAATCACCTTAATTGAAATTACTATTTCTCCTTGAAATTAATCCCCCAATCACTACAATTACAATCATCAACATTAATGCCCCGATCAATGAGTAAGGTGAGGATATCGTAATTGCATCCATTGGATTTTGTATCATTGCTGTAATGTTTGGTAAAAATAATGCTGACAATAGGAAATATATTCCTAAAAAGAACATAAAATTGCCAAGCACAATTGGATATGGTTTATTGATGAATTTAACTAGATAATTAGATGCAAAATAGGTTAAAACAATAGTTAGAACTAATGCTCCAGCTACAATAAAACTCAAATCAATCAAACCTAAACTAACACTTGGCGCAACAAGCATTATACTTACAATAATTGATCCAAAACAACATGGGCATGGTGCTACAACAGCCATGCATGTAGCTTTAGTTGTATTTTTTTCAAATACCTTATATTCTCTAATTGTAAAAATTCCTGCTAAAATCATGATTACTGCCATGATCAAGAAGAATTCAAAGTTATAGGTATAAATTAAATCTGTAATCTGGTTTGTGAAATGTGAAGAAATTTCAGTTAAGATTAACACTCCCCCACCATAACCAATTGAAACCAATGCCAAATATTTCTTTGACATATTCGCAAGACCTGTTGCAAGACCCAATTTTATTCCAAAAATTAAAACAGCGGATAAAATACCTACCTGCCATAAAATATTGACTGCATCCAAATTAATCACCTAATTTTTCATTGAAGAGATTATCTAAATCTTGATTTCTATTAGATTTATCGCTATCTCTAAAGTATCCAACTGCAACGACCATGATTAAGCACAAAATTGCTAATACTGCTAAAACAGACAAACCAACTTCACTAGCTGATTGTGAAGTAATTGGATTGATTTCAACTGATTTTTTAACATCAGCACCTTCCAAAGAGGATTGTCCTGCCTGAGGAGATTGTGAATTTTCACCAACATTTGAAAATGCTTCACCATATCCATTTTCACCATTTTGAGCATTAGTTTGAGTTGTAGTTGTAGTTGAATTAGTTTTTATTGTTGAAGAGGAATTTGAACCCTCCACTGGATTTTGAGTTGAAGCTTCTTTTTGATTTTCATTTGTATCACTTTCTGGAGGTTGTGTTGATTGAGTATTGTTTTTAAATTTTGGATTTTTAGTTGCGTCATATAGTTTTGGAAGCAATTGAGCCAGAATATCAGGATTTACATATTGTACAGCCCATTGCATCATTGCAATATTACCACAACTACAATCGCAACATGCCACACCATTTTGAACTGTTGCTTGAGCCCAGGTATTTGCTATATCCCTAATAATTTCATCATCTGCATTCCAATAACCTTTATGTATTGTTGTAAGCATTGTTCCGCTCATTGAAATAAGTGAATAAGCATTATTACCCTTCATTAACCAATCTTTAACACCAATTCCATATTTATCCTTGTAATAAGTATTATAAATCCTATTCCATAAGTCATCAGAAACTGCAGATGGTCTTGTTACTTGCCAGCCCTGTAAATTACTTATAAATTTATTTGACATATAACGAGCTCCACTATAACCTTCTTTCATCATTCCACTGATCCATTCAGGATTATCATATCTTGCAGCAATTTCTTTATACATTACTTCCTCCAATGATGAAATATATGCATTATTTTTATCAGCATACATCAATACATTGAATTTTGGAGCTTTACCTAAAATTTTTTCTACAGTCATTGACAAACCTCCCCAATAATCAAAGAAGTCATCATTATCCAAAACTCCATACTGGTTTGTATTACGACTAGCTACAATTGTGTCTGAGTTTGATAGTGCTCTTAAGAAAACTAATGGATTTGTATCTCCCCAATACTTCTTAGAGTACATATTGCCCATTCTTCCAAGATAAAAATCAGCCAATTCGCTTGTATCATTCCATGTCCATGACATCGATACTAATTTTGATATTCCTGCACCATAATCCCCATTTGGCGGTGCAAATATCCTTGTTATAGCACATTCACCTGCGTAAGTAGAATTATATCCTACACTTTTATAGTATAAAGTATCTTCTATCCAATGTTGAGCTACATAATTATTTTTCAATGCCTCTGAAGAAACCCCATAATAATTAATACTTTCCATTACTCCTTCAAGAGCTTCTCTTAAATATATACCATTTTCTGAGTTCATTAATGTGGAATTTCTAATTATTGCGAAGTATGATCTTGCAAGTGATACACGAAATGCATTATCCATTAAAATAGCTTGTGAAGAATACAAATCTCTAAATAATCCACTAGTGATTACAGTTACATCAATTCTTTTTTTACTCCAACCATTAGGACGAATTAAATTATTCAGTTTAATTACTTCAGGCATTGAACTTACCTTTTTACCTGTTGGGTTTCCTTCATCATCAAAACCCGCACTTGACGAATTTGTCCAAACTGGTTTCATGCCCAATAAATATAAAACTGTTGAAACAAGAGCTCCGTCATCTCTTGCTGTTTCTACACACCAAATTCCCATTATAATCTTTTCAGTCGTATCATTTAATCCAGCGAGAGTTAATAAAGCTAAAGTTTTAGCATAATCCCAAGCCTCCATTGTTGGAAGTTCGCTTGATTGGTCTTGGAACATGTTATTGCCTGTTGGAAGAATAGCCGGTTTTATAACCAACTCTCCTCCTTCACCAACTGGAATGTATCTCCCATTTAATCCATCAAGCATTGCATTTAATTCATTGCCGACGGAAAACTTAATTAACTCAATATATTTTTTACCTAACTCCAAACATGCTAAAAATATAGGATTGTCGAATTTAGAGTCTTGTGATACTAATAACTCATAAACTTTTTGAGTATCCCAATAAATTAATGCATTGACAATGTCATAGGATTTATTTAAGATTGCTTCTCTTTGCAATACATTTAAATCATTATACCCGCGGGAATAATAATAATCTGATAGCTCATCAAATAAATTCAACACTCCTTGATTATTTTCGAGTACATAATTATAAGATAACATGGCTGATACTGTACTTGCAATATCATCATCACTCCAAGCTTGACCTAGTGCATGAAGTCCTAATGGATATAATGTTGATTGCATTGTTTTTAAGAAGTTATTTACCTTATCCATAATCAAATTATCATCTATTGTTTGAACCTCTTCTTTTGTTAACCCCAAATTAGTAGAATAATCATTGCTGATGATTAACTGGCGAAGCAATTCAGGATTATTTAAATTATTGGCCATGACAGATAAATTACCATATACATGAGTATAAGACATTGGAGAAGTTAAGTGTGAAATAATTACCGCAAAACCTCTTCTTTTAGCTTGAATGGCTTCGGCAAGACCATCGGCAATATAGAAATATAACTGTGGAACATCCCCGACAACAACAGAACCATAATCAGTGACTGAAAGTAAAATCTCTTTGCCGGGCAGCCACTCATGAGTGGCATGCCTTCCAACAAATATCATTGCATTATCGTATTTATTTTGCATATAATAGTAAGCGGCCAAATATTGATGAGTTGGAGCAACAGCAGTACAATGATATAAGTTTTCAATATCGGATTCCCATCCTCTTTGAGGTTCAGGAGCAATGAAAATATTACCATAAGTTAAACCAGGGATAACGAAATAATCACTGCCATTTCTATTAACAACCATTACATTACCTGGCGCATCACCCCAGCCATTTAAACCTGAAATATTTAAACTTTTAAATTTTTCAAAGTATTTTTTAAATAAAATAAAATAACTATCATCACGTGTTGAGGTATATCTCTTTAAAGCATTGACAATATTGGTTAAAATACTTTTAGATCCATCTAGATTCTTTTCAGGAAGAAGCGCAACAACCTGATTATACCAATCATCAATCGTATCTCCAATAGTTACAGTATAATTTAACTCAACGGCCCTTCTTGAAAGTTCCCCAATATAAGCAACCGGACCTTGAGTAACTTGTATTTTAACAATCTCATCTAGAGAATTAAACCAAGCAGTATACTCATCAACTGATAAAAGGGTAATTCCTGATTGGTTGGCTAATTTTTCAAGCTCTCCCGGTGCCCAAGTAGCTACATTGATACCACACTTAAGCATTAAATTTTCAAGTTCATCAACACTTGAAGGCAATTGTCCAACATTATAACCTGCATTTTTTAAAACATGAAGAATATTGTAAATACTTGTTATTGAATTCAGGTAACTAGAACCAATATTTTGTTTTCCTGGAGGATAGTTATAATAAATAATAGATAATAATTTATCAGCATTTGGAGTGTATTTTAAATCAACCCATGAATCAATTCTATCAGTTAACAAATCAACATTCCGTTCATAAGGAATATAAGTAACGATTCTAGCACCGGTTAAATTTGAAATGTAGTAATCTTGACCTCCAACAAAAGTTGCATCTATAATACCCTGAGTCTCAGCAATAGTAATATGCCACCATTTATCACTACGTTCTGTTGTAAGACCTGTGGATCCTAACTCCCACATCTCATTTGATACATAATCTGAATGAACTGACCTAAAAACAGGCACTCCAACTTTTTCAAAAAAATCTGTTGCTTTTGTGAAATTTTCACCGCCAACACCATATGCAACCATAGACACGATTGCATCAACATATGTATCATAATTTGAAGAATTTAATAAAAACCCACCTATATCACTACCTGCACTAGTCCATGATTCAACCATCACTCGTAATTGTTCTGCTGATCCTCCAGCTGCATAAACTGGAATAACATTATATCCCTTTGATTCTAATGATTCAATGATTGAAATTGTTGGATGTAACTGTTGAGATGCAATATACATTGTACTTTCTAAAATTCCTACAGTCCGTATCCTCGAAGCATCGAAAAATACACTCATATACTCTTCTAAAGAGTACCACCTATCACGATAAATCCCATAATTTTTACTGCCTGTGAAATCAGGAACATTATAAGAAAAATTATAACCAATAAGATTCAAAGTGTATAAAATTTGATTTTTAAGATTATTTTTATCGTTTAGGTCTTTATAGAGAACTAACTGATTTAAAATACTGTTAAATTTATATCCTTCATTTGTAATATAATTGTTAACATTAACATAAGACGTTCCTCTTTTGGTATGATTGAAATAATCTATTAATTCATCATTAGTATTTGAGGCAAATATTTTATTATAGTTTATAGTATTGTTTCTAATCAAGTTTAATGAAGTTGAACCAGAATTTAAATTACCAGAAGGAAGTTCCAGTATTAAAAATAGTTCTTTATGAGATAATTCCGGATATTTGCCCAATAAATTTGTTAAAACAGAATCGACATCTGTACTTATCCATTCACCAATGAATGCATCAGAGTTAACAAATAATGAATGCAACTCTTCCTCCTTCATGCCTTTTACTTGTTCACCACTTCTCAAAACAATATTAAACCCGGACAAATTATCTTTATTATAGAGTTCCTCACAAGCATAATCAACAATGTTTGTCCCAGGAGTATCTGAAATAATAAATATCGTTTTGTCTGGCGGGTTAATATCTTCTAAATCCTCTTGAGTATTTTCATCTAAAGTTATATTATCATTAGATGTTTCAGCAAAATTTACTTGCAAACATAAAAACAATAATAACAACATTATAAAAATATATTTTTTATTCATACAATACCCCAATAATTTTTTTAATATATATTTTATAATTTATAATAATTAAATTAATAAGTATTTAGATATAATTATTACTAATCTGGACAAAAAAGTAATACTCATGATGAAAAGGTTCTACAAAATATTTATTACATCTAAAAATCAAAACATAGAATATTGATAAACTGGAGATAATATGAAAGTCGGAAAAGGCATTGTAAAAAAATATTCAAGAGAATATAATAGAACACTCAAAAGTGGTGAGAAAAAGAAATATATCACAGAACAAATCCAAATTACAGTACCGAAAAACGAAGACATCTACGAAAACAAAGAAAATGTTTTGATTATCCCAAATTCTGAAATTAAAGAATTTGAAAATAGAGAAAAAGAAAACGAGTTTTTAAAGATAGCTAATTACTTACATGTTGAGGATGTGAAGGAATTGGAAAAACAATTAAAAGAGGGTAGAGACTCAACCAATTTAGAATACGAAAAAGAAATCGAAACCCTTAAAGCAAAATTATTAAAGCAAACTAATGCTTTAAGTGAAATGGAAAGTAAATATGAAAATTTACATCAAGATAATTTAAAAAAAGAAAATGAAACTATTAAAGACAAGCATTCTAAGTTAATCGTTGAAAATGAAAACTTAAAAAATAAATTTGTCAATATTAAAACTGAAAATGAAAACTTGAAAGCAAAGTATACTAACATAAAAGAAGAAAATAAAAACCTTAAAAACAAGTGTTCTAATCTCAAAGAAGAACGTGAATCAATTCATGACAGTTACAATAAAGTTTCAAATAAATATGACATTTTAAAACAAGAAAATTTAAATACAAAAACTAGCTATGCTGAAATCTTTGAAATGAATGAAAATTTAGAAAAAGATTATGATTCTCTACTTCTAGAATATAATGATTTGGTTGACAAATTCAATGATTTGCAAGAAGAATTATACAATATTAAATCTAATCAAACTCGTGATGATTATATAGCCAGTAGAGTTAAAGAATTTATACTAAACAGATCCTAAAGAGTTTTGTAATCATCTTGAAACTCTGGATTCCATCTTTTTAATCCTGGAATAAACATTGCAGTTATACCGGTTGCTTGGGTTTCAGCAAGTCTAGGATTTTTTTCCATCATTTCTTTTGTTTTTCTAACAATCATCTCTTCTAATGTTATATCTGGTTCTGTGTATTCACCATTATGATAACAATCCTTACAGAACTCATTATTTAGACTACCATCTTTATTGGTTCCATAATCTTCTTTTACGATTGGTCTTCCGCATGAATTACAAAATCCCATGAAAAATACACCTTAAAAAAAAATAGAATGTAAATTAGAAATTTGCCTAATTTACTCTTTTACTTCAATGTTTTCGTCTTCATCCATTGCAAGTCTCATGTTGTCTGGATCTGGGTCAAAATGTTCTAAGAAGTCTTGTGCAGCTCTTCTTACATCTCTTGAACCAATAATGTACCTACCAGCAATAATAATGTTTGCACCTTTATCAATGGCTTCTTTAACATTATTAGGTTTGATTCCACCAGCAACAGCGATTAAACCTTTTTCACCAAGTGATGCTTTGATATCTTTAATATTACCCCATTCGGTCATATCACTAGTGTCTTCACCGTGTTCTGCTCTGTAGGTTTCCATATCAACATTTCTGTGTAATAATACAATGTCTGGTTTTAAGTCTTCAGGTAATTTAGCTAATTTTTGCTCAAATTCTGCTACATTCATCATATCAAGAATTGAGTAAATACCTTGTTTTTGAGTTTCATGAATAGCTTTAGCAATTGATTCAACAGTACCCAGACCAGAAATTGCCACAGCATCTGCAGTTTCATCAGCTGCCATTTTAACTTCAACACGACCTACATCTAAAGTTTTTAAATCGGCAATAATGAATGCATCTGGACGTAAAGCTCTGATCTTTCCAATAATTCCAACACCGAACTTCTTAACAAGGGGCGTACCTGCTTCAAGGAGTATTCTGTCATTATCAGGCAAATCGTTGATAATTTTTTCCATTACTTGTTCGTTATCAAGATCAAGTGCAACTTGTAAGTATGGTGGACTCCAGAGTTTTTTGACTTTGAATCCCATGATTGGGTGAGTTCCACGGTCTTTTTCTGCAAGTACTTTTTCAATTGATGGGTAGTTTTCCATAGCTCTTCTGATTGCTAATTTGGTTGCCCCATAATTGTATTGGTAGATTTTACGGAAATCTTTTGCAGAGGGATCAATAAATACACTAACATTAATAACAATGTCTTCTACAATATCCATTGGAATGTATCCATCTGCTACCGCATCTGCTACCGCTCTTGCAACAGCTGTTTGTGCAGGTCCAAATATTTTACTTGCATCGTCTAAATCTCCAACACTTACTTTAGGAATAATTAAAGTAGCTGGTTTTGTCATTAAATTAGGTCTAATTACACTAGTTAGTGGAGTGTGGCCTACAGATAAATTGGATAAACCATTTGCAAATGCTTGACCAACAGGCCCTTGTTTATCACCAATTAGTAAATCAATGTGTGCTAATTCTGGGCCGTCTCCAATAAGAGCTTCTCCTATTCTATACATTGGGTCCATTAAATTTCCTCCATATTATATTATAATTTTTATTTGTAATAAACTATTGGAAGTTGATTCTTCTTGAGATATCTTTTGGTAAAGGTAATCTTCTAAATGGTTTGCCAATAGTTTTTTGATTAATTTCATCTATTAATTCATCGACAGTCATATCGACTTTTTCACCGGTTTCACGAACAGTCACTTGGAATTTACCAGTTTCAACTTCTTTATCTCCAACAACAAAGATATACGGTATCCATTCCTTAGCCGCATTCCTGATTTTTTTACCTACACTTTCGTCCCTATCATCAATGTCGACACGGATTTTTGCAGTATTTATCTGTTCATATATATCTTCTGCAAACTCCTTATGTGATTCTCCGACAGTGATTACACGAGCTTGAATAGGACTTAACCATAATGGTAACATTGGAGATTTCTCATTAATTTCCATTGCTGTTTTTTCAAGCATTGCACATAGAACTCTTTCGATACTTCCTGTTGGTGAACAATGCAAAATAGCAGGATTATGTTGCTTGCCGTCTTCGCCAAGATAAGAGATATCAAATCTTTTACCACTTTCAACATCAATTTGAACAGTAGGATTTTCAATTGGACGGCCTAAAGCATCAATATTGGCTAAATCAATTTTACATGTCCAGTAATGATGTCTTTCAGGCAAAACTTCCAAAAGAATAGGTTTGTTGAATTTACTTGCAATTTCATACATCCATTCTTCATGTTCTTCGAAGAAGTCTTGGGTTGCTCTAAAAATTACTTCAAAGTCTAATTCTAAATCTTTACCTGTTTGCATACACATATCAGTTTGAGCAGAAAATTCTTCTAAGGAAGCCTGCACATCAGCACAGAATGAATGAAAATCCGGCATGGTAAATGCTCTTAATCTTTTAAGACCAACTACTTCACCTTTTTTCTCAAACCTAAAGCTGTAAGTTGATAACTCATAAACTTTAGCAGGTAAGTTTTTCCAGGTTAAATATGAGTCTCCCATTACACGGAATGCACCAAAACAACATGCAAATCTAAGCATTAAGTTTTTCTTGGTATCTGTCCTGTATTGTCTTTCGCCAAATTTATAAGCATGCTGATATATTGCTTCATTGTCCAAGTCATAGAAAATTGGGGTTTCAATTGGCATTGCCCCATGATCAACAGTTAAATTATAAACATAATCGGTTAATAAATCCCTTATTAACCTACCTTTAGGATACCATCTAAGGTTTCCAACATCAGATGCCGGTTCGTAATCACAGATTTCTTTTTCTCTCATTAATTTAACATGAGGCGGTTCACCTTCATCAGATGCTCCACGACCGGTCTCATAATCAACTAATTGTTTGAAAGCATGGTTTTCAAATTTGAAATCATCAATCTCTGTGATTTTATCTCCTTCAAGAATTTGCCATTTAGAAGGTTTTCTTTCAACTTTAGTTTCTTCGTCATCAGCAGTGATTGTTCTTGAAAGTTCGCTTAATGGATGTCCTTTACAGGAAATTTCAAATGATTTATACCATCCGAAAGGTACTCTTTTAACAGTTAAGTTTTCATCCAATAATGCTTGTTCTACATCTTTTAAAATTTGAACAGCAACTTTTGGAGAACTTAATGATGAAGATAAGTGAGCATATGGATACAGGACTATATTTTCAGCTTTAACTTGATCATTAGTTTTGATAACTTCTTTAACTAAATTTTTAACAATACCTTCTGGATTATTTTCGTCGTCTTTTTCAACAGCTGTAAATACAACTAAAGAATCATCAAATGAACCCTTTTTTTTAGCTTCTTCAATTTCTTCAGCTACAGGTGTTTCTTTTTTTACTGTATAATTTAAATAATCAGAATGAATAAGAAGTATTCTCATTTAATCACCATATATTAGTGATTAAATTTTTATGTTTAATATTATATAAAAATAGCTAAAATTTGACATTCCTAGAAACTTAAGATTTTTCATGTGAAATTTTTTATTAATTCTGTTTATTTGATAACGTTGTTATATTATTTTGGGATTAGGATTTGATTTTCGTAAGTTTTTTATATGATTTGTGAACAGAACTATTAAACAAGATGTGAAAACTCACTAATTTTTGGTGAAATTATTTGATTAGTGTGTTTTTTTTTTCTTGTTTCCTGGATGTTTATTATAAACATCCGGGGTTTTTCGTTCTTTATTATTGTATTGATTTTCTTTATATTGTATTAGTTCTTTAGATGCTTCTTTTACTATAAAATCGATTATTTGCTCTCTTTTCGTTTGCGTTTCAAATATTAGGTCAAATAAGAATAAATAGATGTTTCCCGTTATTTTTGCGAAATTCGACTGATAAATTATTTTTTCATCTTTATTTCTGGGTATTCTTGTTATATTGTTTTCTGCATGATTTTTAATTGTCATTGCTAGGTTATAAACGAATATGTGGGCGTGAAAATCTTGTTCGATTATTGTTCTTCGAATTCCGCTGAAATCTTCGATTTCGATTAAATTTTTTAATCTGTCAAATCCAGTTTCAACTGCCCATCTTTTACCATATAATTCTTTTAAATCTTCTGTTGAGAATTCTTCAGATGTTAAATTTGTTGCAAGTATTTCAGGTTCGTTCTTACCAATATCTACTAATGCTATGCGAATTTCTAATCGCCCCATCTTTCTTGCTTTTTCTTTTAAATTTTCATCATCAAAATGACTTAATCTATTATTTGTTAAATTTATTTTTATAATTTCATCATTAGTCTTCATTTGTTTGATTAAATGTCTAAATACATTTTTTGGTAGTCTTATTAAAAATTTAGAGTTTAAATCAATGGTTTTTGCCATGAGTTCGATTGATGGATATCCTCGATCGTAAATGGTAATTAATTTTGTAATGTTTAATCTTTGTTTTAAGTTCTCTAAATGTTCAATTGCTAAATCTACTTCATTTATTGTTGTTTCAACAATTTTTGCTGTTAAAATATGTTTAGAATGAACGTCTAAAAGACATGAAACTCTTGCACGAATTCTTTTTTCTTTTAACAGGTTTTCATCACCAACAGGGAATTCTTCACGTGTTAAAGTAACATTGGGAAGATCAATAATACTTCCATCACAAGCACTAACAATATATCCTTTAAATTTTGAAAATCCAGGAATATTTGCCATATAATTGGTCAATAAAAGATTCATTCATATCAATAAAAACTTTTGGGTCAATGAACATTCTTTGTTTTCCAATTCCTTGGCTAGAAATTGTTTTAAACTTCTTATTCAATCCTATTGTGAAAAATCTAATCGTTTCAATATAAGATGTACAGCTTCTTTGAGAAAGAATAAATGTTGTATACTCTTTTTGAGTCATTTTTCTATCTCTAATAAACTTATTATCTTCAGTTACATATTTTTCAGATATAAAAACATCAAATAAACTGAAAAAATCTTTGACAAATCTATCATAAGAATACATCAATCCAACCCCCAATCAAATAAATTCATGATTAAAAAACTTTAATTACTTATATAAATATATATATAATTAATAATATTTAAAATAAACTATTAATAATTATTAAAATTAGATATAAATAAATTAAAATTAATTAATAAAGTATTAAAATAAATAATAACTGATTAAAGCAAAATAAATCAGTAAATTAGCAATTTTCAATGAATAAACAATGATAAAAAAAATAAAAAATCTTAAGTTTCTAGGAATGAAAATTTGAATTTAAAAAAAAGAAAATTTAAGTGAGAAAATTTTTCTCACTATTTAATTGTTATTTTTACACTTTTAGTTGACTTTTCATATAACAGATATTGACCCTCATAAGAAATCATGGCTGTGTATTTGCCTTTTTTGGTAAGTTTAAGTTTAAATGTTGCAATACCTTTGGAATTTGTTTTTGCAGTATAGGTTTTGCCGTTTACATTCAAGGTTATTTTCTTACCAGAATTCAAATACATTTTACCATTAATGTTATTAACTGTTGTGAGTTTAACTTTAAATGTTTTGGTCTTAGCAGACGCTTTATATGTTTTTGCAGAGGCTTTAATATATGTAGGTTTCATATTAATAGTGATTTTATTTACAGCATAGGAAGCTGTGTAATTTTCATCACCTAGGAATGCGGTTGCAAATGTGTATGGGCCTGCATTTTGTAAACCAATTAATTTATTAACAGTTCCGTTTTCATCAGTAGTATACCATGCAAGAATACCATTATATCCGATTCCAACGGATTTGTTTGCTAATGGGTTACCATTAACATCAGTTAAACGTATTGTGTAATATCCTCCTTTTTCACCAGTTGATGCTTCACAAGAGTATTGTGCGAAGTTTTGTGAGATAATTACAGTTGAAACTTTAGTGACTTCAAATGCTCCTGAATTAGAACTAGATTCATAATTGTTATCACCTTCATAAGTTACATTATATGAGTGGTAACCAGCAGCTAATCCTCCAACTGCAAATACAACTTTTCCATTATCTAAATCTTTACCAGTTGAGATAATTTTGCCGTCAACTAAGAGAGATACTGCACCAGTAGCATCGCTAGAGGCAGTAACAGTAATAGTTACATCCCCACCATAAATATTGTTTTCAGATACATCAGAAGTGAATTTTGGAACTGCTTTTTTAACATTAATTGATGATTTGACTTCTTTTGAAGCATAATTCTTATCACCAGAGTAAGTAACTGTAATGTTATTCTCGCCGGCAGTTAAAGCATTAGCAGGAATAGTTACAGTTGCAGAACCCCTTTCAACAGTATTTTTGTAAGATATACCGTTAATAGTAACAGTTACATTGCCTGTTACATCTTCAGGAAGAGTTACACTAACAATTGCATCTTCACCGAAAGCAGGAGTATTAGAACTAACAACAATATTGACTTCAGATTTAGATACTATAAAGTTAGCATCAGCTTCAGATCCACTGTATTTATTGTTTTCACCATTTTTAATAGTAATAGTGTATGTTCCAACAGGTAAATTACTTACAGCAATTACACCTTTATTAACAACAGCCTCATAAGTACCTCCTGCAGCATCATTTACAGAAACGGTAACGGATTCAGTTTCATTATCAATAACATATGCAATTTCAACAACATTACCATAAGTCACATTAACAATAGGAACAATAGTGACTTTAGAAGCGTATTTACCAGCAGCATAAGTAGCGGTTTGAGTTCCACCATTATATTTGTCATCACCAGTGTAAACAACAGAAATAGTATTTTCACCAGCATTTAAAATATTGATCGGGATAGTCGCCTGACCATTTTCAACAACAGCACTGACACCATCAATTAAAACATAACCAGATGCATCTCCACCGGCAACAGTAACAACTACATTAACAGTATCACCAACATTACCAGAAATCTCACCAATACTTATAACCGGAACAACTTTAACAACATTAAAAGTGCCTACATTGTCACATGCTAAGTAATTATCATCACCTAAGAAAGAAACAATATAAGTGTGTTTACCCGCAACGATACTATCAACATCAACAGATACAACGCCATGATTGGTTTTGCCATTGTATACCAATTCACCATCTACTGTAATAGTTACATTTCCTTCAGTATGCCCAGATATAGTTGCATTAATAGTAATAATATCACCAACAGAAGCATCCTGAGTTACATTAGATTTAATTACCGGAGTGATTTTTTCAACAACACACAATACACTAACATTAGCAGGTGCAAAGTATTGATTACCTTTGTATGCTAATGTAATATTGTGAGTACCAACAGTTAATGATGATATACTAATTCCATTTTCAAGTGCATCCTGTACATCGAATGAGGAATAATATTCTCCATTATTATATGCATCAATTTCACCAGACACTAAATTATCAGCATTAACTGATATTATTAGCATTTGCTCATAATCAATTACATAATAAGCAGCAGATGATTTTAATTGTGAATTAGCACCGACTACAGTAAGATTAACTTTAACTGAAGAATCAGCATATTTACTGCCCCCACTGTAAGTTACAACTAAATTACTGTAATTACCTATTGGTAAATCAGCTGGACCGTGAATAACTGCCTTACCGTTGTTAACGTTAGCTGTGTAATCAATACCATTTATAGTTACAGATACAATACCATCAACAACATCTTCAGGTAAAACAACATCAATTTCAACAGCCTGACCACAATGTGTTTCAATACCTATAGCATTCATATCATATTCATCCTGAATAGATACTTTAAATGATTCTGTATCATTTATGATTTCAGCTTCAAGTGAACCGTGGAGTAATGTAGCATTTATGAGATATGTACCAATTGGTAAATCTTTGATTTCTAAAGATGCCTTACCATCTACTCTTACAACATAATCAGTACCACTAATATTTAAGATAACAATACCCTGTTCTTTTTCACCGTTAGCATCAGTTACTGTAATGTTTACTATAGCAACTTCACCATATTTAATATCTTCAACTTCAATAGACAATATTTTGTCCGGCAATAAGACATCAAATGTAGTGGATGCATATTTAAAGCCATTATAATTATTATTACCTTCAAATATGCCTAAAATAGCATATTGACCAGGTTCAAATCCACTTACATTAAATGAAGCTTTACCATCAACAACATTTACAGTAATTGGAGTATTATTAACAATAACAATAACATTGTCGTTTAATCCAGCACCGTTTACACCATATAAACTTACAAATACTGTTACATTTTCACCATACGCAAATTTATTGTCTTGACCTGTTACAACAATAAATGAAGTTACATTTTCTTTTGGAACATTATAAATACCGATGAATTTTTCTACATTACCATAATTGTAAATAGATGAAATTATATTTTCACCAGCTGATACAATTTTATATTCACAAGTATAAACTCCAGTTGTTTCATTAAACTTAATATCAGAAATAGTTTCCCCATTTACTGAGAATTTAAGATATGAATCATATACCCTATTTCCATTATCATCAACAAAAGTAGCATTAAGTATAACAATATCATCTAATTTTGCAGATAAAGTTTGATTTCCCAAAAATGTAATATTGATGTATGAATTAATAATTTTATAATTATAAATTTCAGCATTAATTTTATTAATTGTGTTATTTCTTAATTTTAATACTCCATCGTTTAAAATAGTAGCGCCACGTGGATTAACATTACCATTAAATTTAGAGTCTTCAATAGTTACACTAGCATCATTGTTAGTTCGAATGTATACGGCAGCTCCACCAGAATGTGCAACATTGTCAGTGAAAGTACAATTATCAATAATACTATCCACACCAACACCAGCAAGACTTACAGCACCACCAACATCGGCGGAATTATCAACAAAAGTAGAATCAACAATTCTAGCAGAAGCAACATCGCCAAATGTGACAATAGCACCTCCTTGAGTATATGAAGTACCAGGACTACCTATACCAACTCCTCTATTGTTTTCGAAAGTACAATTATCAACAACTAACTTAGAAGATTCAACAAATACTGAACCGCCAAAAGTAGCATTATTGCCTTCAAATTTAGTATCCTTAATAGTTAAAGTATAGTTTTCACTATTCAAATAACCGAGAGAGGATATGGCACCTCCCCAGGAACCAGCATTATTAGCAAAGTAAGAACCTTCAATTAAAGTCTCGCCACTAGTTACAACAACACCAACTAACAAATCGCCAGCATTACCATTACGGATGACAATATCCTTCAAATTATTTGTAACATTCACATTAGTAACAGTTAAAGTACCGTTCAAATTATAAATGGCAGCTCCACCATTATCATTATTGCTAACACGGAAAGTAATATCGTTGCTATCAAATACAGAAGAAACAACACTTACTTTACCTTCAGAATAAATTGCTCCACCACGATAGGTAGCAGTGTTATTAATAAAGTTTACATTTTTCGCCATTAAAGTAGAATTTTTATTCACATAAACACCTGCACCTTTGTCAGCTTTAGCATCACAGATAGTTACATTAAGTAATGTCAAATTCGCATTAGTTATATTGAAGATTCTAGCAACATCAGATCCACTAATAACAAAACCTTTACCGTCAATAACAATATTTTTATTAACTACAATACCGTTGACAATTTCGCTATCAAATTCTTCGATGTAGGTATAACCTCCATCTAAAACAATAGTATTCTCATTACTATTGTCAATCATGGTTTTTAAGTCAGTTAAAGATCTGGAGATAATTATTTTACCTGTTTGAATTTCAGATTCATTTTCATAGTTGAGACCGACAACAAAAATTCCAGCCTGATTTGGTGTGAAAACTGCTTCATACTCACCAGTACTTGAATTTATTCCATAAGTAATTAAATCAGTTTCATCACCATTTAGGGTAAATTTAAAGCTTAAATCAACTATTTTATTTCCAACATCATCAGTAATTATAAGTGGAACATTACAAGGAACTATAGCCCAATTAATAGTTTTATTATCTAAAATAACCGCTTTTACTTTAGAAATAATTTTAGAACCTTCTGCAACATGAATTTGTGCATGACCGTTATTACCAGTAATATTGTTTTCAGATAAAGTTATTTCACCTGAACGATATAGAATTGCATTAGTAAATGATTGTGCAACATTATCTGTAAAATTAGAATTTGAAACAGATGTTATGCCAGCAGCATTAATAGCACCACCTTCAACAGCAGTGTTTTCAATAAATTTGGAATTAGTGACAAATAACTTAGCATTACCTGATAATATAGCACCACCAAAGCTTGCTTCATTACCATTAAATTTAGAGTCTTCAATAGTTACACTAGCATCATTGTTAGTCCGAAGGTATACGGCACCTCCACCAGAATGTGCAACATTGTCAGTGAAAGTACAATTATCAATAATACTATCCACACCAACACCAGCAAGACTTACAGCACCACCAACATCGGCGGAATTATCAACAAAAGTAGAATCAACAATTCTAGCAGAAGCAACATCGCCAAATGTGACAATAGCACCTCCTTGAGTATATGAAGTACCAGGACTACCTATACCAACTCCTCTATTGTTTTCGAAAGTACAATTATCAACAACTAACTTAGAAGATTCAACAAATACTGAACCGCCAAAAGTAGCATTATTGCCTTCAAATTTAGTATCCTTAATAGTTAAAGTATAGTTTTCACTATTCAAATAACCGAGAGAGGATATGGCACCTCCCCAGGAACCAGCATTATTAGCAAAGTAAGAACCTTCAATTAAAGTCTCGCCACTAGTTACAACAACACCAACTAACAAATCGCCAGCATTACCATTACGGATGACAATATCCTTCAAATTATTTGTAACATTCACATTAGTAACAGTTAAAGTACCGTTCAAATTATAAATGGCAGCTCCACCATTATCATTATTGCTAACACGGAAAGTAATATCGTTGCTATCAAATACAGAAGAAACAACACTTACTTTACCTTCAGAATAAATTGCTCCACCACGATAGGTAGCAGTGTTATTAATAAAGTTTACATTTTTCGCCATTAAAGTAGAATTTTTATTCACATAAACACCTGCACCTTTATCAGCTTTAGCATCGCGGATAGTTACATTGAGTAAAGTTAAATTCGCATTAGTTATATTGAAGATTCTAGCAACATCAGATCCACTAATAACAAAACCTTTACCGTCAATAACAATATTTTTATTAATTACAATACCCATTTTAAGGTCTGAATCGAATTCATCATTATATGCATAATCATCATCTAAGACAATTGTACTATCCTCTTCTGCATCGTTAATTAATCTGACTAAATCAGATAAAGTTCTATAAATATTTAAAGTAGCAGTTTGAATTTTACTAGTATTTTCAAGATTTGTAGAAACAACAAAAGTTCCATCATCATTAGGAATAAATGTAGTGGCATATACTCCAGTTGTAGAATTAATTATTATTCCTGAAACTTCATTGTCCCCTACAACAAATCTGAATGAAAGATCAATTATTAAATTATCCATATCATCAGTTACAACAGCTGTAATATTGCATCCGGCCATAGTTATGTTTTTAGTACTATTTTCTAAAATAACAACTTTCAGTGGACTAACAACATTAACCCCGTTCTGAACACGTATTTGTGCATATTCACCAGCAGTAATAGTATTATTAGATAAATTTAATGAAGAACCGGTTTTCCATATGTACATAGCATTAGTGTAATTTGCAGCTTCATTATCAACGAATGCTGAATTAGAAATACTAGTATTTCCAGAAGCCGAAATGGCTCCGCCAGTATTAGCACTATTGCCTGTAAAGTCACAATTTTTTATTATAATAGTAGTTTCATAAGCGTCAATAGCTCCTCCTACAATTTCAGCAGAGTTTTCTTCAAATCTGGAGTTAATTATAGTTACTTCGTTAAATTCAATAGATATTGCTCCTCCTTGAGCATTAGAAGTATTTGTTACACTATTTTTAATAAAAGTACAATTATCTATTAAACATTCATCTGCATTATATAATATAGAAATAGCGCCGCCTGCTGCAGTATATCCGTTACTGCCAACACCAGTTGCCATGTTTTTAGTAAATATTGAATTCAAAATAGTATAAGATGATTTTTCAATATGAACTGTACCTGCATAAGCAACGTTATTAGTGAAGTTACAAGCATCTATTTTAATATTTTTACTTGTAGAACCTGAAACCGGTAAAGCAGTAATTGCACTACCATAGATACCGGTGTTGTTTTCAAATAATGTATTGGTAATATGAGCTTCTGAACTAAGTAAGTTAATAGCTCCATTAGTTAAATCATTATTAGTACGACTCATAGATTTATTACCATTATTAGTAATTCTAGAGTCAGTTATAGTTATATTTGAATTTATAGCATGAATTGCTGCGCCACCAGTATCATCATTCTTAGTCAAATCACGAACTATATTATTATCAAAAGTAGAACCAAATACATTAACATTGCCTCCCTCATCATATATTGCACCACCACTTTTAGTAGCAGTGTTATTTATTAAATAAGAATGAGAAATGGCTAAATTTCCATTATTATAAATAGCCCCACCATATTCAGCATTTCCATTAATCAAAGTTACACCAATTAAAGTTAAAGTGCAACCAGATTGAACCTTAAAAATTCCACCTTTGTTGTCTGCATCAATTTTATGATTATTACCAAAAAGGGTAACATTTTTTGAAATTAATACCTCATACTCTCCATCAACACAAACATAATCGGAGGATAATGATACTAATCCTCCATTGTCAATAGTTGATTGAAGTGAAGTGAAATTATTTCCATTCTCCTCATCAGACAATATCTCAAAATCGTTTGTTGATTGAACAACATTGTTTTCTACATCAGAACTTACATCCAACATAGAATCCTCAACTTGAGCAATTTCTAATTCTGAAGAATTGTCAGCTGCAGAAACTGCAGCAATTGATATAGTCATTATCAAAATTATCAATAATGATATCTTAAATTTCTTCATTACATAACCTCTTTAATTGATTTAATACATATAATTATAAATCAACATCTTATATATAAAATACACATAATATATATACTTAACTAAATAATTTTTATGATGTTTGCAATATTGTAATTATTATGTTTAAAAAATTTTAATAAAATTATAAAATTTTTAAAAAAAATATAAAAATACTGATTTTTTATAATTTTTTCATGATAAATAATTCCTTTGTTTATTTTTTAAATTAAGGTTTACCAAAAGATTAAAAGCAGCATAACTTTTTCAAACAAATTTACCGCAAAAATAAATAGTAACAAAGGTAATATTTATTGACTAAAATTTGAAAAAAGGTAATACTTAGAATTTTAAATACCAAAATTAATTAAATAAACAATATAATACTATATAACTATGAGAATTATTTTAGCAGGAACAGGCAGTGCAGTTGGAAAAACAACTGTTGCAACTGGAATAATGAAAGCTTTAAGTGAAAAATATAATGTCCAACCATTTAAAGTTGGACCCGACTATATTGACCCCTCCTACCACACACTTGCTACCGGCAATACATCAAGAAATCTGGATTCGTTTTTCATGAAAGAAGGGCAAGTTAGAGATTCTTTCTTAAAAGGAATGAAAGGCAAAGATATTGCTGTGATTGAAGGCGTTAGAGGACTATATGAAGGAATCGATTCAATTAATGATATTGGAAGTACCGCAAGTATTGCAAAATCCCTAGAAGCACCAGTAATACTGATTATTAATTCTAGAAGTCTTGTTAAAAGTGCTGCTGCACTTGTTTTAGGTTTTAAAAGTCTTGACCCAGAAATCAATATTGCGGGAGTTATTTTAAATAAAGTTAAAAATAACGCACATTACGAAAAGACTAAAAGATCAATTGAAGAAATTACCAATACTGAAGTTATCGGCAGCATTAAAAGAGATGACGATATTTCGATTGAACAAAGACATTTAGGCCTTGTTCCAGCACGGGAGAAGGAAACTTCAATTAAATTTATTGATATTTGGTCTAAAACCATTAAAGAATCAATTGACTTAGACAGATTAGTTGAAATAGCTAAATCAGCTCCAAAAATAAATTCAAAAACAATTCCAATTTGGAATAAACTAAATAAACAAAGTGTTAAAATTGCAGTTGCTTATGACGAAGTGTTTAATTTTTACTATAAAGAAAACATTGAATCTTTAGAAGCGAACAATGCCAAAATACAATATTTCTCACCTTTAAATGATGAAGGCCTACCTGATGCTGATGGCCTTTATATCGGTGGAGGATATCCTGAATTATTCTCAAAAGAACTATCACAAAATTCTCAAATGTTAAGGGACATTAAACAGTTCCATGATGAATCAAGACCTATTTTTGCTGAATGTGGAGGTTTGATGTATTTAATGGATGCTATTCATGATGATAAACAAGTTGGAATTTATCCATATAAATCTGTCTTAACCGATAGAGTGCAAGCATTAAAATATACCGTTGCTGAAGTGCAAGAAGATAATATTATTTCAAAGAAAGGAGAAGTCTTCAATGGACATGAATTCCACTATTCAAAAGTTATTGTTGATAATTTAAAAAATCCCTTGGCTTTTAAAGTCACAAGAGGAAAAGGTTCTTATAACCTACAAGATGGTTTTATGGAAAAAAACACTCTTGCAAGTTATGTTCACACACATGTTGCAGCTATGCCTAATTTTGGAGGTAATTTAGCAATTTCTGCAAGAGAATTGGGAGATTAAAATGAAAAACCATGATTTTTTTAATCCATCAATTGCAGTAGTTGCTATTTTGGCATTTCTCGCAATGGGCTATATTGGCTCATTTAACTACCGATTCGAAGATCCATTAAATTCAAATGTGATTTTAACCGTTATTTTTTCCTGTACAGTATTTATAATATCTTTGATAACAATCCAATACAAAATAACTCTTGAATCATCTGAAATTGACTATTTAAGTGAAAAATTACTTTTAATTTTAACTATTGTTGCATTAATCTTACAAGCACTTAATCTTGTTTTGCTCGGAGGAATTCCGCTTTTTAACAGCGAATTAAAAGCAAATGCTACAACCAATATTTGGAGAATCGCTTATCCATTATTTTTAATAGGCGTTAACTTTTTACTTGCCAAATATTATAATCGGAAATATTTAATTTTAGTAATGCTTGGAGCTTTAATATTCGGCTTAAACGGTTATAGAACATCTGTTTTAGGAATTTTAGGAAGTACATTTATCACACTATATTATTTAGATAAAATATCAAGGAAATTTGGAATACTATTTATTGCAATAATAATAGCTGGAATTGCCGGTATTGGTTATATTGCATCTCAATCAATTATAGGTCAAACATGGACATTGAACCCATTAGAATTAATATTTTACCGCGCAGGATTTACTTTAGAAGTATTTGAAAAGATCATTCCACTTGCAGGAACAACAAACGGTAAAATATTATCAATGATTTTCTCATCAGGAAGTCCTAGAACATTTATCGGTGAATATGTCCTGCATTATACCGTATGTTTAACATCAACTTTATTTGGTCCGGTGATGCTTGATTTTGGATATGTCGGCCTTACAGTTCAAATGTTATTTATGGGAACATTTTTAGGATTAATACATAAAATAAAAAAAGGCATTGGAATCGGAATATATTCCATTATTTTGACACATACGCTAATTTGGATAGAAACAGGTCCTACAGACATCATGATTTGGTTTTTATACTTAATTGGATTGATTTATTTAATTATAATTTACAGAAAAGGAAAGAGTGGAGTGAAATTAAAAACCCAACCCAAATGAAAAATCCTAATATTAATCTTTTTATACAAAAATTAATATGATTAAAATTATTAATGAAATAAAGAATATGAATGTTCCTTTTACAATAAAGTCAGCATTCCTATCAATATAGAATGATCCCCCATATGATAGAGCTAAGGCAGCGAACATTTCTATTAAACCTGTCATGCCTGAATCCATTCCAATTAATTTCCCTGCAATAAATGAAATCAAGTATGAAAAGATCACTACTAAAATAATTAAGCCGATTGGATTGCTAATAATTTTAAAGAATAATGAATCAGGCCCAAAATGACTTTTTCTTGTATCATAATTATATAAATTAGTTTGACCATAATGTCCTCTATTTCTAGATGGTGCCCTATTTAAAAATCCACCTCTAGGTTCATCAAGTTGTCTATTTAAAAACCTTGTTCTTGACCTAGGCTCATCAACTTGTCTGTATAAGGTATTTTTATAAACATGTGGATTAGCATCCCTTCTCTGCATTATATACTCCATATCTGAAGCATCATAACTGTATTCTGGATAGTCTTCTTCAATATAACCAGATGCACCGCCATCATATGGTGTATTATCAAGAGTTGTTTGTTTAGTTCTGTCCTGATATTTCTTAGCCAATTCAAGTAAATTATCCCTGTCAACTAATTTAATATTTTTTCTAATTGCATAGTTTTTAGCTTGTTCAGAAAAATATGCTGAGGTCACAATAGTTACTTTAGAAGCTTTAATACTCTCTTGTACATCTTCCATTTCTTTTAAAACATCGACACCAATCTGAAATTCTTTATCATAATTTTTACATGCTACAACTACCCCAAAATCCCCAATTGTAGTGGGTAGAATAGCATATATGTCAATGACTTTCTGTGAGGTTTTAAAATTCTTATAAACCTTAAAACCAGAATCTTCCATTACCTTCGCTATAAAATTAATCAATTGTGGTTTTTCCAAGTTTCCACCCATATGTGTTTTTTAAATGATTATTATATTTTATAGATTAAATTGTTATTAAACCTTTTTATATTTCATTGCAACCTAAAATTATTTTAACAAAGTATGCTATTAATAAATATATGAAAGCGTTAATTAGTAATGATGATGGAATAACCGCTTCAGGAATCCTTGCTTGTAAAAAGGCCATTGAAGATTTATGTGAAACCTATGTCATAGCTCCTGAAACTCAACAAAGTGGAATTGGTCATGCGTTAACATTGTATGACCCTTTAAGAATAAATGAATATACCTTAAAAGACGGGAGTAAAGGTTTAGGAGTTGAAGGAACACCAACTGATGCTGTAACACTAGCTTTATTTGAAATAATGGATGAAAAACCTGATATAATGATTTCAGGAATAAATACTGGTTTTAATATTGGTAAAGCAGAACTTACAACATCTGGAACACTAGGAGCCGCTATTGAATCTGCAACTTTTGGAATTCCAACAATTGCAATATCCCAGGAAGTTACTCGTGACGATATTAAGTTTGAAAATGGAGACATAGAAGTTAATTTTGATTTTGCTGAAAAAATGCTTAACAAACTGACTAAAATTGTTTTAAAAAAAGGTTTACCTGAAGGAATCGACTTGTTAAACGTTAATATTCCTGCTAATCCTTCAGACGATTCATTTAAAATTGTTAACTTATGCGAAAGGATGTATACTCCACATGTTGAAAAACGCCTAGATCCCCGTGGAAAACCATATTATTGGATTGGTGGTGAACCTTATGAATCATACGAATCTAAAAGTGACGGTTATGCTTTACGTAATTTAGGAAAAACTACAATAACTCCAATAAAAATCGATATGACTGGAGATATGGCATCATTACATGAATGGTTAGATTAAAATACTTATAAATTTAAATCTTTAAGTATTTTATCTCTTTCTTCTCTAAGTTCTCCTAAAACTTTCTCATCAGTACAACCTTCTTGTTTAAGTTTGGCTATTGTACGGGTAATAGCTTCTAAATTACTTTCTAATTGATTAATTGCCATAATATATATTATAAACATTAAAGTATTTAAAGTTGAAAAACTAATGTAAAAATAGAATATTCAAGGATTTGAAATAATGAGTGATGATACTGTAAACAAACTTTTTAGTCAATTTAAAAATAAATATGTAAGTGTTGATTTAAGAGGAAATTATCAAACCGAAGGTAAAGTGGTGGCTATTGACAATTACTTAAATCTTGTATTAGAAAATAATAATAACCTTGAAACCATTAAAGGCGGAAATATAATATTTATAAATTTAAAAGAAGATTAGATATTAACTTTAACACCCAATATCTCTTTTTCACCATTATAAACATCCATTGCAATTTGAGCTGCGCCAATCGCTCCTGATTCTGCTGAAATTATTCTTAAATCATATTTATCTTTAAAGTACTTATTAATCTCATCTTTAAAGTTAAATGGTTCAGCCGCACTCCCAATAGAACCGGTTAATACAACCCCTTCAATTTCATTTTCGCAAACAATCTCCAAACCAGCTATTTCCATTGCAACAGTCATTATTAATGTATCGATTGCAAGTTTAGCTTTCTCATCGCCTTCACGATAATTATCTAAAAGTTGATTTTTCATATTGGAAACTTTTCCATCAATACCTGCTATTTTAATAGCGCCTGCATGTGAAAAACATGTATTAGCTGATGCATCGTTCTCATCAATATCGCGAAGCATTTCTAAATCAAGCGGTCCATGAACAACACCCATTGCACCTAAACATGCATCAACAGCCCCTTTAATTTTACCGTTTTCAATTAAAATATCAACACTGTTAGATGATATGTCCGCAACGATGAAATTACTCCACCCAGTTTCTTTTATAGCATTATATGAAATGCTGACCTTTTCTGGACTTGTTTGATGTGAATAAGCTGCCCTAAACAGTTTATCTAAAGATTCAGAGTCTTTATGAAGACCGGGAATCATGACTGAAGGAATATCCAATTGTTCAAGTTCGCTGAATACGGATGTTCCGCCGCCGGTTACTTTACCTGCACCATTAATTGACAATATCCCCCGATTTTTAACTTTATCCGTTGGCAAAATCTGATTAATTCCGTCACCCATTGCATATGTAATTGCCATTAATTTAACATCACTGAAATCCACACGCTTTTTAAGTTCTTCTGATGCAGAAACCAGACCGTCTTTACTTTCCTCCCTTCCAATTTTAAAAACATCAATAACATCCCCCCCATCAGACATTATGCAAAAAGAGATTCCAGTTGTTCCATGGTCCATTCCAATAAATACCATGATTACCACACTAAAAATATATTAAAAATAAAATAAAAAAAAGAAAAAAGGCATTTAATCGTCTTTTTGTAATCCACAAGCTTTTCTTAATCTTTTACCAACAATTTCAATGTCTTTTTGACCTTCGGCTGCACGCATTTCTTTTAAGTTAGCTCCATTAGTTGCGTTTTCTTCAGCCCATTGTTTTTTGAATGTGCCATCTTGTATTTGTTTTAAAGCTACTTTCATACCTTCTCTAGCTTCATCAGTAATAATGGTTTTACCTCTAGTTAATCCACCGTATTCAGCAGTGTTACTGACATCTGTCCACATTCCTTCGAAACCTTTTTCATAGATTAAATCAACGATTAGTTTTACTTCGTGACAAGTTTCAAAGTAAGCGATTTCAGGTTGGTAACCAGCTTCAACTAAAGTTGTAAATCCCGCGTTGATTAATTCAGTAACTCCTCCGCACAATACAGTTTGTTCACCGAACAAATCAGTTTCAGTTTCTTCTTTAAATGTAGTTTCTAAAACACCAGCTTTGGTTAAACCACATGCTTTTGCCATACCTAATGCCAATTGTAAAGCGTCACCAGTTGCATCTTGTTCAACTGCTACCAAACCAGGAATACCAAATCCTTCTTCATAAGTTCTTCTTACCATTGATCCCGGTCCTTTTGGGGCAAACATTACAATATTTACGTCTTCTCCAGGTTTAATTAATTTAAAGTGAATATTGTAACCATGAGAGAAAGAAATAGTGTTTCCAGCTTCAACATAAGGTGCAATTTGCTCTGCATATACCTTTTCTTGGATTTCATCCGGAAGCAAAATGTGAATAATGTCCGCTTCAGCAGCTGCATCTTCAATGGTTTTTACAGTCATGCCATCTTCTTTAACTAAATCCCAAGAATTACCATTTTCCCTTACACCAACAATAACGTTAGCTCCACTATCAGCCATATTTCTAGATTGAGCTCTTCCTTGTGAACCATAACCTATTACTGCAATGGTTTTTCCTTCAAGAGCATCTGTATTTACATCGTCGTCATAATACATTTTCATAATATCACTTGTTAAAAATTAAGATATCTTAAAATATCACTTAATAATTATGATTGTTAATTATTAATAAAAGTAACTAAAAGATTTGTGTTTATGAATACTTTCACACTCTCGGCACGTAATTTTTATACATCCTAGTATATAAGTTGTTATGAAAATATCCCTAACATTTTTAGAATGCTCATAGCGAATGAAACGAACAAGTTTTGCAATCTTGACTACACGATTTAAAAATAGGAAATCTGCATCTATAATATAATATGTCATAGATTATTAAGATAATTTGCATTAAAAAAAGTTTTATAATTGACATGTCCTCATAAATATTAATTGCAATGAGGAGAAAAAATTCATCCAAAAATAAAATCATATATGAAATACCTGCAACGGATTATGATTTCGATAAATCACCAATTTATGAAGTCCAAATCTAATTAATTTATGGTCATTTATATAATTTTTAATAAGTGTCCCTTTCTAATTTAATTATTGCTATGGTAATTATAAATAGTATTAATAAAATTAACCCAAACCAATTAAAATACCAAAAAATTGAAAATAAACAAATAACGCTATTATATAAAATACATAATTGATTATTATTTTTAATTTTATATGACGATATGTAAATAATTAATGACAATAAGATGTCAACAATAGTTGTTATAATTAATGGTATTATCAAATCAATTTCAAAAAGTTCATTAAGATTAAATCTAACTACCATAAAGATAATGAATAAAATCCATAAAATAATATATATCCAAGCAATATATCTTGCTAATTGACGACCTTTATCATTTCCTATAAACATGTTATTACTTCCATATCATTGATATTAATAATGTGGTTGTTAAAATTAATGATAAAAAGGCATATTTTTTAAATCCTTTTTCTGTTTTTAATTCAAATGGAATTATGTTATTAATTTTATCTGGAGATAGTACAAAGCAAAATAAACAGAATGATAGTAAAAAATAAAATAAACTATGATTCAAAGACATTACATTTTGAAAAATGCTTTTAAATATCCATAAAAGTGAAATGCCCATTGGACCATTACACACCATAAGAGATAACATATAATAATAAAAGGGATGATATCCAAAAGTCATGTTATTCTTAAAGTCATTTAAACACCCTCTACTCTCATTATTATACACATTTAATTTCAAAAACATAAATAGGGGTGGGAAAAATTCTATTAAACTAAAAGCAATAGTGGAATACAAACCACCTTGTTTAAAAGCTAAAATTCCCACACCAGTGGATAATAATCCACTAACTCCAAATAAAATGAAAACCATTCCCTGATATGAAATTCCAGGATACCTCATATCAAATAAAACATACCTCTCATTTAAATAATCACGTTTATAAATAATTAAAATTATTATTAGTGATGAAAAAGATAAACCCGTAAATGAAATTAATAAATAATTAAAGTCTCCAATTAAAAATGCAATGAAAACTGAAGTGAAGAATGATAAGAGTTCGCATTCTATAATCAAACCCAATGTATAATATTTAAGTTCATATGAATTCAAATCTCTCCAACTAGTCTTCATAATTTCAGCGAATGATTTCATTATATTTCCTCTGTTTTATTTATTTATTTATTTTCGATTGCCTCTTTAAATACTGGAGGAACAATATTGGTATTGAAAAAATTAATTATTTGACGAATAACTGGATCATCATAATTGTTTTTTAATATTAACTCAATTGGATTATATCTAATCAACTTCTCATCAATTTTGATTGAAGTTATAGTTGCAATTTTTCCTCCTTTTGAAAGTATTATTCGCTCAACAGTAACTTTGGTAATTTGTGTACCTATTTTTAAAGTGCCACCTAACCCAATAAAAGATAAACCATTATCTAAAAGGAAAAATGCCGCATCAATATAGGTTATTTCCCCATCTAATAATCCATCGGCATATAATAATCCAACTTCTCCTGATGCAAATAAAAATATTCCTGCGATAGATACGGGAATATCACCTGTAATTAATCCCCCTGCTGTAAGAGTAATGCCTGCTAAAACTAATTCTCCACCTACAATTCCAACAATTAAACTAGTAAAAAATGATTCCAATTCAGACCAATCATTTCCAAGAGAGGTATTGAATAAAACATTATTTATTGAATAATTCCCAATGGATTCTAAATCAGAATAATCATTACTTGATTTATTTAATATTTTTCCACCATAATTCCAAGCATTTTCTGTTATGTTGTCATGGTAGCAGGGCATTGTTCCAAGTAATCCATAATTACTAAAGTAATCACGTACAATACCTGTTTCTAAATCTAAAAATAATAAAGTACTATTATCGTCTGCATGTTTGATAAAAGTATAACCATTACTGGTGAATATCTCTAGAGTTTCATTGTTCATGAAACTTTCAATTAAACCAAGAGTAACGCTGCCAATTACTGTTGTATTCCATACATTATTGCCGACTAATTGTTCCACTAAACTGAAACTGAAACTTGTAGCATAATTAAACTTCCAAACATTACTAATGTTTCCTATGGCTTCACGACCCATATTATGGTCAGACTCACCAGTAATGTACAGACTGTTATAATCATTACATAGTGAAACACATGCTGGACTAATACGGCTCCAAGTTACATTAAATTCAGTCGCAAACTCATCAGCGACACGGTCATTTTCGTAAATGACAATTAATGGTGTTAAAAATGTACCATAAGCGGCTTTCATCAAACCTGGTGCATATAGTTCTTTTTGATCTAACCAGTAACGTAAATCATTGCTTGTTAGATTATTTTTAACAACTGCAAAACTGCGCATACCTTCATAACCAATGCTCATATTATTTTCATCAGTAATATCAGTATAATAGATATTGCTTATACGGTACGCATAACTGGATGGTGGATTTAAAAGCTTATGCTGTCCATTATATTCAAAATTAATGTCTGGAGTTACGTCACCATGATAATCCGCAGTCATTTCAATCATATCAATAAAATAGTTTTTATGATTTTTAACGAAATCTAATTCTGAATTAGTTAGTTTATAATCTAATTGCAGATAATTTAAGAATCTATTATAAACTAAATTAAAATTACTTGCATCAATATTTGCTGCTTTTGCAAAACTTAAATAGTAGCCATTAGGCTCCCAAACACCTTCTTTCATACTTGCAAAAACATTATTTAAAAATTTAATGGCTTCAAAAACCTTTGTCGAATAATTATTTTTAAAATATTGATAAAAAAGATTGTTGATATTAATTTCATCAATAATTTCTCCATTAACGATCATATAAATTTTACCAGAATATAATCCTGTTTCACCCCAACTAAAAGTAATCCAAGAGGCATTATTACTAAATGGGATATGATATGTTTTGTTTACAAAATAATTATTTTCAACATCCCATGCAGATGAAAATAATGTTATGTCTATTGTTGCATTCTTATTAAATGTGTTAACTATTTTTTCATTATCAAAAATAACCATAACTGAAATATGGTCATGATTTGCAAATAAACTACTTAATTCAAAATCAACAAATGCTTTTCCGTCTTTTAAATAAGTTGTATTAAACTTTTTATTTCCATCAACATTAAATACAGAAATAAAAGATTCAAGATTATCTGGAATATATCCTAATGAAGATAATTTATTTCCCAAATTATTATAAGTTAAATCAACATAGAATTTAGCTCTTTCAATTTGACTATATTCATTTACTTTATAAGATGATGAAAATAAATGTGCAACCATCCAGGTGTTCATTATTAAATTTCCAGTAGCATTATAAACATTAGAAAGAACATTGCGACTTGTAGAAATCTTAGGAGTATTTTCACCCCACCAGTTATTATCTATAACATAAGAGCAATTTGCTTCGGAATAAAAATCATATTGACCATTATCACATAATCTATTTAAATAAAATGAATCATCATATGATAAAAGAGAGGCGTCTAAAACAAAACCACATAATTTATTATCATGAATATTATTAAAAGCATAAGTATTATTAACTGAAACTCTTAAGAATACTCCATATTTATTGTTTTTAAATTCATTATAAAGCACGTGGGAGTTATAAGAGATTACATATGATCCAGTATCAAAATCTGAAATATTATTGGAATTTATATTTATATTCGGACAAAGAATATATAATCCAATACCATTTAACTTGTTTTTATTGATAATATTGTTGTTAACAATTGAAATATTATTTGAAGTATTATTTAAAACAAGAATACCTCCAGCACCCATATTAGAATTTAATAATATATTATTATTTAAAACCATAAGATTATCGGATTTTCTAACACTTATACCTCTCATGGAATTTATGAACTTATTTGAATCAATTGAATTATAAGCAATCAAAGTATTTGTATCACAATCAGTTTCTATAGAACTAACCACATTAATAAATTGATTATTAATGAGAGTAACATTTTCTGCTTGATAAATTACAATTCCAAAAGAAGAATCCTTAATTTTAAATCCACGAATAACACTATTGCTTCCTCCATTGGTAACTCCAATAACTGGATGAGTAGAGTCTATGGCTTTTAATGTAGCGTTAATTGATATTAAATTAATAAATTTATTTACAGTTATTTGTTCATTATATAAACCTTCACCAATTTTAATTACGTCTCCATTATGAGTATTCGCATCATTAATTGCTGATTAAATTGTTGTGTATCCTTTACCTGAATTTAAATTACCTACTTTTTCAAAAATGTAATTGCAGGTTATTACTTCACTTTTATGCCCATTAAAATCAATTGCATAAAATCGTAAAGAGGTAGTTTTGGAAATACTTAATACATTTTCATATAATCTGAAATTTGATTCATTTAATGAATAATAAATTTTAGGGTTTTGATCAAGATTATCCCAGCTAGTCAAATTTACAAGAATAGGTGAGCTATATAAATCGGAATCCAAATTACTCCAGACGAGTGGACGTTTATTGTCAATTATATAATGTTCATGGTAAATACTACAGGTGCCGTTGCTGTAATATAAATCATAAATGCCATTTGTCAAGATAAATGACTTTGATTTATTAGATTGGTTCCAATTATTATTGTCCCAACTATATTTAATCAATTTAGCATTATTTATGTTTAATGATAAATTTAGATAAGAGTTATTGTAAAATCCACCATCATAATTCACTGTTGGGTGAAATGATATTACATTTACATTAATTTTTTTACTAACACTTGCATATGGACTTTTAGCAAATGAGACTTCAACATTATACGTTCCGGGTTTTTCTTCTATTTTAATTCCTGCTCGCCCATTACTGTCACTAACTACATTTGTACTTTTATCATTGATTTTAAATGTGATGGTTTGTCCACTTAAAAATTTATTATTCTTGGTATCTTTTAAAGTTGCATATAAGTATGCATTGCTGTCATCATAATTACAAGTTAAATCATTCACTGTTAAACTTGTAGGGATACTGTTGACTGTTACGGTTACTGTCTTTTTACTGGTTACATAATTTGAATTTGTAAATGAAATTGTTGTTGTGTATTTTTTTGGTCCTGCTCCAATTATTAGTGTTGCAACTCCTTTGGAATCAGTTTTTTGATTATAGTTTTTACCATTAAAATTAAAAACAACAGTTTTATCTACTAAAACCTTTCCATTTTTATCTTTTAGAGTCGCTTTCAACTTATTGTTGCCATCACCATATGTGAAAGCAAGATTATTTGCAGTTAATGTTGTTGGCATTGCTTTTACTGTAACTTTTACTGTTTTACTGCTTCTTGCATAACCGCTTGCTGAAAAAGAAAATTTCACTGAATAGGTTCCTGGTCCTTTTTGAACATTCCAACTAACCCAACCTTTGGAATCGGTTGTACATGAGTAAGTTTTACCAGAATAAGTTAATGTAATCTTTTTCCCGGATAATGCTTTACCGTTTGAATTTTTCAAATAAGCTTTAAGAGTAGTTCCGTCTTGGTAATACTTAGCACATCTTTTGCAGTAATAGTTGTTTTAACTGTAGAACTAGCTTTTTTTACAACATTACTGGGTTTCACATTATCGTCTTTAATTTTAACATCTGATGAATTTTCAATTTTTTCATCAACATGATTATCATCTGATGAAACATCTATACTATCAGAATAGATATCCTCTGATTGATAATCGACGCTTAACGTATCATTTTCGACTGCATTGTCTGAAACTGCATAAGTGCAGTTTAAACAAATTATAAAACAAAAAAATATTAATATACATAAAAATTTAGTTATATTCTTCAAATTTACACTCCTTTAGTTTAATAGCAATAATATTTTATTTTTTTATTTCATGATATATATTCTTTACGGTTAAGTGACATTCCTAGAAACTTAAGGTTTTTCTTCTTTTTTTATTCTTAATTTTTTTTACTAAATTGCTTAGTTTTTACTTATTTTAATTGATTTTACCTGTGCTTATTCTGATACTTTATTGAATAGTTTTAATTTACTTATAGTTAGTTTCAATAATTAAGCATAGTTTATTTTATATATTATTAACTATAAATATTAATATTAGTGATTAAAGTTTTTTTAGTCACTGATTAAGTTAATTGGAGGTGGACTGATGTATTATTTTGATAGATTCATCATAGATTTTTTTAAAATATTTGATTGTTTTGTGTCAAAAAAATATATTACTGAGGCCAATAGATTCATTAAGGAAAGGAAAATGAATCAAAAAGATTGTATGGTTTATATTCTTTCTCAAAGAGGCTGTACAGGATTATATTGAATCGATAAGATTTTTCACATTAATGATGAAAAAAGATTTCGAGACGATTTCAAGTCAAGCAATTGGAAAACATAAGAATGTTCATCAACCCACAGGCATTCATCGACTTAAATGAATGTTTTTATTGAGAAATTATATGGATAAATTTTCTGGATTTTCAAAATATAAAGGATATATTGTTTGTGCTTGTGATGGCAGCATATTTGATCTGCCGAATGTTACATTAACCCGTATACAGTTCCCATGTTGGTGATAAAAATTTGTTAAGGGAAAAAAGAATTCGAGCAAGAGTTTCGCTTTTTAGACATTCATTCTAAACATATTTTAACAGCAAAAATTGTTGAAACAACAGTAAAACGAAAAAATTTCATGGCTCAAAAACTAGTAAAAATTCAAATCACACAAGTTTTTGAAAGAGACTAAAAAAATTAAGATTTTAAACTCATGTACAAAAATGTACATTGCAAATAATACTACCAAATGCTCCCTAGGACAACTTAAAAGGCAAATAAAAATGATATATGAAAACTTAAATGAGTTAATAGAAAATATTTAAAGGAGAATTCTACAAAATAGTCGATTTAACCTCATTCTACACAACTGGGTCAATGAATATTTAGGTATGAATATTTAGTAAAACACTATAGTTTACATTTGGCGTTATAAAATGTTTTTCATGTAATTCTATTATTGAAATTGTTGATTAAATTTTTGGTATATTGTTTGGATTTGATAATGGTCATCAGACAAACTTTCAACTTGGTAATATTTGGACAAATTGTTGGATAGAGTATATACAATAGCAAATTATTTAAATGACTGATTGTATATTTAGTATACAGAGGTGTTTATTATGTTAGATGAAATCTTAGGTGATTATCCTCAAATAAAAGTAATCGATTATTTATTGATGAATCCATTTGCCGAATTATCCAAATTACAAATTGCAGTTGGAGCTAAAATCTCTAGGATTACATTAAACAAATTCATTGATGATTTAATAGATAAACAATTAGTTATTAGCACTAACTCAAAATATCGTTTAAATTTACAATCTCCAATTGTAGTGAACTTAAATATGCTTTTAGATGAATTAAACAAGACAGCAATTGAAGAAGCAATGAATTATGCTGATGAACCTTATGATGATTTAAGTGATGAAGAATTGGATGAAATTTTTGATGAAAACAGTCCTGATGTAGATTTAATCCAACTAGAAAAAGAAATTCGAATAAAAGAAAGTTATGATGTTTACATTGAAGATGTAAATGAAAATTATGTATTGATAGTATAAATTATGAGGTTTTTAACATGAGAAATGAAAAAATTCCAATCAATAAAAACATGATAATTGATCCTGATTCAGAAATAATTTATGCATCATCAGTAGGTGTAGGTGCAGATGATGAGGAAGTGAGATTAATCCTATTTAACAAACGCCTAACTTCAGACGGCGAAAACATTGAAATAATAAACGAATCAGACACCCAAATAATACTAAACAAATCCGCTGCATTCAAATTAAAAGAATTACTGGATCAACCCTTAAAATAAAATTTAGGTGGTTTAAATTGGATTGAATCAAGAACAAAGAGCAGAGGTCGAATTGACATGTTGTATTTTTTATATAGGAACAATTATTGGCAAAAAAGACACACTCCAAAATCCAATATCTGCAACAAACTAAACTGTTTTTTCATAATTTTATTTTTTTGCTAAACTTTGTTATTTTATGGACTAATTGTTTCTGCTTTTGTATTAAATTTGTTAACATTCTGAAGAATAACTTGTTATTTTATCTTATTTTAATTAAATTTATTTAATATAGGTATTATTTTCATATTTGAAGCAATAATTGTATGAGTTTGTAAAATTATTTTCATTTATAAGCAAAACCACTTAAATATTGGAGCATAATCTATTATTTGATTATAAGTCAGTATATTGTCGATTGTATTCGACAATTACATTAAAATCATATGTATTGTAGATTGTACTAGATGATTATATTAAAATTATTAATATTATCGATTATATTCGACAAAATTTATATATTTTAAAATACAAAATTTAATGCAATAAGTATTGTTCGGTGAAAAAATGATTAAAAGGGAATTGTACTTAAACCAAATTGAAAGATTAATAGGTAAGGAACCTATTAAAATTATTACAGGTGTTAGAAGAAGCGGTAAGACATATCTATTAAAAAGCATTCAGGAAGAACTAAAAAACAGAGGAGTAAATGAAGAAAACATGTTTCTTATTTCATTTGAATCCATGAAATACAACAAAATAGAAAACTTCAAACAGCTCGATGAATGCATAATAAACCTGACTGAAAACACAAAAGGCAAAATTTACCTGCTATTTGATGAAATACAAAATGTAGAAAACTGGGAAAAAAGCATAAACGCATGCAGAGTAGACCTGGACTGCGACATATATATAACAGGATCCAACTCAGAACTGCTCTCCGGTGAAATGGCGACACTAATCTCTGGGCGATACTACAAAATAAACATCTACCCATTTTCATTCGCTGAATTCATACAATACAAAAAAGAAATAGAAAAAACAGACACAAAAGACTTGGAGGAACTATTTAAAGAATATGTGGAATATGGAGGAATGCCTCCAATACAACAAGTAGCACAACAAGACAAATATTCCTATCTGGGGGACATATACAATACAATACTCCTAAAAGACATTGTCACAAGACACAACATCAGAAACACAGACATACTCAACAGAATACTTGACTATGTAATAATGAATCTTGGAAAAAACTTCTCAGCAGGCAACATCGCCAAATACATGAAACACGAGAGAAGAAAAATATCAAAAGACACAATACTAGATTACATCCTATACTCAAAAAATGCATGTTTCATACATCAGGCACCAAGAGAAGACATAAAAGGAAAAAAGGTACTGCAACACAACGAAAAATACTTCCTAGTTGATCATGGATTCTATCAAGCAAAATATGGAGAAATAGAAAACATGGGTTCAATCCTTGAAAATATAGTCTACATAGAACTACTCAGAAGAGGATATGATGTTAAAATTGGAATGATAAACAAAAAGGAAATAGACTTCGTCTGCACCAAAGACAAAGAAAAAATTTATATCCAAGTAACATACCAATTAGAAAATGATAAAACAATAGAACGGGAATTTTCAGAACTTGCAAAAATAAACGATAACTTTGACAAATATGTTTTAAGCATGGACAAACTAGATTTCTCCGGAAATGGATTAAAACACAGGAACATGATAGACTTTTTAATTTCAGATTATATATAAAAATTAAATTTAAGACAATATTTGATAAACAGATGGTTGTAATTTATTGTATTAGTTGTTACTTTATGTTTCCAACAGATATTGTTGATAAAAGAAATAACTGCTTTTTTCATTCAATTTACTTGAATGACTTTAACATTAACGGAAACCATTTCGAATATCAAATCCGATTTTGAACTGGGACATATATGCAATGGTTTCGAATAGCTGATGGTGGGCGTTAATGTTATTTAATTGAGAAGTCATATCCGTCCCAGTATTCTTTCAAAATTAATTTTTGAGTTTTGGCAGACACTCATAAATAAAAAAAGAGATGGGCTAATAACCATCTACTAAAACTTTCAATTCGCCTGTTACAATATCTATAATTAAACCGTGAACAGGTACATCAGGAATCAATGGATGGTTTTTAATTTTATCAACAACATTTTTGACGTTTTCTTCTTCAGATTCAAATCCGCCAATCCACTCTTCAAGATTATATTTTGCAATATCTCCCTCTGCAATACCTCTTTCAAGCATTTTAGCTTTAAGGGCTTCAGCATCTGCACCAGCCATACCGCATTCAGTGTGACCTACAACCATTACTTCTTCAGCACCTAAATTATATAAAGCTGCTCCGATTGATCTAATTGCATCTTCGCCTACAATTGAGTTTCCTGCATTTCTAACTATTTTTGCATCGCCTCTTTTAAGACCAAGTGCTGGTTCAAAAAAGTCTATTAACCGACAATCCATACAAGTAAGGATTGCTAATTTTTTTTGCGCATGGTGTGACATCTCTGTGCCTTCAAAATTTTCAACAAATTCTTTATTGTCTTTTAATACATCTTCCAAAATGGTCATAACTATACTCCCCTTGCAATTGCTGTAAGGCCGGTACGGGCAATTTTTTTAATCCCGTAACTTTCTACTAAAGATATAAATGCATTAATTTTTTTCCTATCTCCAGTTAATTCAATTAATAGTGTTTGATCAGTAACATCAATAATTTTTGCTCTGAAAATATTTGTATATTGCATTATTTCTGCTCTTGCTTTTTGATCAGGAACATTCACTTTAATAAGGCATAATTCCCTTTGAACAGCAGTTTCAGTAATATCTTTAATCTTGATAACGTCAACTAATTTATTTAATTGTTTTGTAACTTGCTCTAGGTCTTTTTGGTCTGCATGAACAGTGATTATCATACGAGATAGGCCTGCTACTTCTGATTGGCCAACTGTGATACTGTCAATATTAAAACCTCTTCTATTAAATAAACCAGCTACTTTCTGTAAAACACCAGGTCTGTCTTCTACTAATGTTGAAATAACGTGACAATTTCCATTCATTTAAATCACATCCTTTTCAAGCTTATACTCACCAATCATTTCATTAATTCCCGCTCCTGGTGGAAGCATAGGCAATGCTTCTTCTGGGTCAATAACAATATCAAGAACTATTGCTTCATTATCTTTAATAGCTTTTGATAAGGCATCACGAGTTTCACCAGGTTTAGTTATTCTTTCTGCATTTATTCCAAAACTTTCTGCAAGTTTTACAAAGTCTGGTGAATCCTTAAATTTAGTTTGTGAGTGTCTTTCATTATACAATAAACTTTGCCATTGATATACCATTCCTAATGTTCTATTTTCCAAGACAATAGCAATAACCGGCAAGTCATAATCATGAACTGTTGCAAGTTCCTGGCAAACCATCAAAAATCCACCATCACCATTAATAGATACAACAACCTCTTCTGGACATGCTACTTTTGCTCCAATAGCTGCTGGGAATCCAAATCCCATTGTTCCAAGTCCTCCGGATGAGATGAATTTACGCGGTTTTTGTGTATCATAAAAGTGTGCTGCCCACATCTGGTTTTGACCTACATCAGTTGTGAGGATTGCATCAGCATTTAAAACTTCTGAAATCTCTTTTATAACTCTTTGAGGTTTTAATGGAACATTATTATAACTTACTCTTGGAAGCAATTCTTTTTTAGCCTTAATAAGATTATCAGTCCAAGATCTTACTTCATCTGAATATTTATAACCATTTAAAGTCTTATTAAGTGATTTAAGTATATTTTTTGCATCTCCAACTATTGGCAAGTCCACATCTACATTTTTACCAATTTCAGCCGGATCAATATCAATATGAATAATTTTAGTATCTGGAACGAAACTGTCCAATCTTCCAGTAGTCCTATCTGAAAATCTAATACCTACAGCTATTAACAAATCAGATTCGTTGATTGTATCATTTGAAACTTTACGTCCATGCATACCAAGCATACCCAATGACAAATCGGCAGTTTCATCAATAGCTCCTTTACCTAATAAAGATGTCATGACAGGTGCATTAATAGTTTCTGCAAGTTTTTGTAACTCACAGCATGCATTTGAAATTATAACTCCCGCACCAGCTAAAATAATTGGTTTTTTAGCTTTTTTAATTAAATTACTAGCTTTTTTAATTTGCCTGAGATTTCCTTTCAATGTCGGATTATAACCAGGAGTAGTAATTAAATCGTCACTAAATTCAGTTAGCTCTCCTTCTTGAACTTCTTTTGGAACATCAATTAAAATTGGACCAGGTCTTCCAGAAATAGCAAGTTCAAAACTAGATTTAATCATGGAAGGTATTAAATCAGGGTCTTTAGGTTGAAAACTATGTTTAACAATCGGCATTGTAATTCCAATAATATCCGCTTCTTGGAATGCATCATTTCCAATTAAATGACTTGGAACTTGGCCGGTAATTGCCACAATTGGAGAAGAATCCATGTAAGCTGTTCCTATACCAGTTACAAGATTGGTTGCTCCAGGACCGGAAGTTGCCAAACACACTCCCACACGACCAGATGCTCTTGCATAGCCGTCAGCTGCATGAGCTGCGGCTTGTTCGTGTCTAACTAGTATATGATCAATGTCTGCATCATATAACATGTCGTAGAAGGGTATGGTTTGTCCACCAGGATAACCAAAGATTGTTTTAACTCCCATATTTTTAAGGGATTCAATTATTGCTTCTCCACCTCTCATATTAAAAACCTTTTTATATTTTATATTATACAGTTACATATGAATATAAAAATATATATAATTAACTTAAAGGATTAATATGAATATTGGTAAATATTTTTGCCATAGAATCCCCGAGAGGGGTTTCTTTATCAAAGGCCATCAGTTTCCAGTTTGTGCAAGATGTAGTGGATTTTATACCGGTTTAGCCCTGTATTTGATTGTGAATTACTTCTATCCTCACGAATATAATCTAGAAATGCTTATAATCTCAATGATTTTAATGATTCCTGTGGCAATTGATGGTTTGAGCCAATATTTTGGTCCAAGAGAAAGTAAAAATAATTTAAGATTCACCACAGGTTTTATTGGTGGTGTAGGTTTAATAATTTTTTTAAAAATAATAATGAGGTGGGGTTTGAATGTATTGTAGAGAATGCGGTGAAAAAAATCCGGAAAATGCTATCTATTGTAAAAACTGCGGAATTAAATTAAAAGAAGAAGCTAAGAAAACAACCGTGATTGAATCAGAAAATATAAACCATAACTCCAATTACACTTATATACCCAACAATACTCAAACAACAAATAGCAATAATAATTCATCTGATGATGACTGGAAATGCTGTTGCGGTTGTTTAATTGTTATTTTTATAATATTTGCGCTAGCCAGCCTATTTTAAATAGTAATATAAAACAGCTTTTTGAGCGTGCATCCTATTTTCAGCTTCATCATAAATAACAGAACAGTCAGAATCGATGACATCACTAGTTACTTCCTGACCTCTAATAGCCGGTAAACAATGCATGAATATTGCATCATCATTAGCCAGACTCATTAAATCTGTGTTGACTTGGAATGGTGCAAAATCGATTTTTCTTTGAGCAGCTTCAGCTTCATCACCCATACTTACCCAAACATCAGTATATACAACATCAACATTTTCTAAAGCTACCTCAATATCGTCGCTAACAATGATTTCAGTATTATTTTCAGTCGCATATTCACGTGCGGTGTTTAAAATATCTTCAGAAGTTTCATAACCTTTCGGACAAGCAACAGATATATTCATACCAAGTAATGGAGCAATTAATAAAAGGGAATTACATACATTATTTCCATCACCGACAAAGCAGATTTTACGGCCTTCACAACTGCCAAAATGTTCTTTTACCGTTAACATGTCAGCAAGTGCTTGGCAAGGATGTTCTAAATCAGTTAATCCGCTAATAACAGGAACATCAGAATATTTAGCTAATTTAACTACATCTTCATGTTTAATAGCTCTAATCATTATTCCATCAACAAAACGACTTAAAACTTTTGCAGTATCGGAAATTGGTTCTCCCCTTCCCATTTGCAAATCATTAGATGATAAAAAGATTGCTCTTCCACCTAATTGGTACATTCCAACATCAAAAGATACTCTAGTACGAGTAGATGATTTTTGGAAAATCATTGCTAATGTTTTACCTTCAAGAGGTTTATCCTCAATATCCCCTGCTTTAATTTTACTAGCTAAATCTAAAATATACTTAACATCGTCCTTGATGTCATTAACTGATAATAAACTATTCGCCATTTATAATCCCCTCATAAGAAAATAACATATTTCTTATTTATATATATTAAATGTTTCTATGATTTCATTTTAAAATTAATATCCCTTAATGTAGATATTACTGGAACTAACAAGAACAGATATATGAAATTACTTGAAACATTGAAATCTAAGAGATTTACAATGACAGTAAGACCCATTATCATGGAAAAAGTATTATTAATATATTTTTCCTCATTTTTAGATAGCTTTTTTATTAAAAATCCTCTTTTATGTGCATAAGAAACCATTAACATGAAAGAAATTATAGTAACAAGTATATTTAAACCAAAAATCACTTCTGAATAGAAAAAATGAGAATAAGTTCCGATTAGAGAAGTTGTAAATGGAATAAATGATATACAACCTAAAAACAATATATTAAGCCATAAATAAGGTATGTTTAAATCATTGATTTTAATAAATTCATGGTAATAAATCCAAAATGAACTAACAAGAATAAAACTGACTAAAGTATAACCAAAAACCTGTATGTTTGATTGAATATATGAAATAAAATCATTAGTGGTGAATAACTGAACATTAGGCAATGCCATGCAAAATACTAAAAGAGTCATTACCATTCCAAAAATACCATCAGATAAACCTAATATTCTTCCAGGATCAATATCAATATTACTTTCAAGAGATATTTTGAATTTGTCAAAAAATGTCATTCCTTCCTTAATTTTTTTATAGAATTTAGATTTATCACTACTAACAGAAGAAAAATCAATATTAGATATGTGTTCAGCCATAGCATCTAATTTTTTTACTTGATTATCATCAACAGTATTTTCCTTGAGTTTTTCAATATGCTGAACTAGTTCTGTTTTTAAGTTATCCATCATTCCCCAGCCACATTACCACAAAAAATTAAAAAATAGAAATTTCAATTTAAAATTTCTTTCATATGTTCAACACGTTTATTTACTAACTCGGCGGTTCCCACATCACGTCTATGGTAAACATTGCCTTTAACAAATTCACATGCTTTTTCGGCTACTTTTTCTGCTTCTTCAATAGATTCTCCACTAGCTACAATACCTAATGCTCTTGAACCAGATAAGTGAATTCCATCATCTTCAGCTGAAACAGCTGCATAAAACACTTTTGCACCGAATTTTTCGATAGCTACTTCATCCACTTCTATTAGTTCTCCAGCATATTCCGTTTCAGGATATCCATCAGGTACAATGTATTTACATACACTGGCTTTGTTTTCAAATTCTACTGTATCTAAATTTCCGTCTACAATAGATTTGCAAACATCTACAAGAGGAGTTTTTAAAAGAGGCAATACATTCATTGCTTCAGGATCTCCAAATCTTGCATTATATTCAATTAGTTTTGGCCCATCAGATGTTAACATGAACTGGCCATATAAAATGCCTTTGTATGGTTCAGCTTCTTTTGCAATGGCTTCAATAGTATCTTGCATGATTTTTACGGCCTTATCATAATTTTTCTGGCTTAAAAATGGTAATAGGCCATCAACATCAGAGTATGAACCCATTCCACCTGTTATTGCACCTACATCTCCTTCAAATGCATGAGGATGGTCTTGTGCTGCAGGCATTGGCGCTAAGTGTTTGCCATCACAGAATGCTTGGATAGTGAATTCTTCACCAATTAATCGTTCTTCAATTATAACTTGAGCAAATCCTCCCATTACATGATCAATAACTTCACAGGAGTATTCTTTTGCTTCTTCATTATCTTTAAGATGGTCTCCAACAATCTTAACTCCCTTACCGCCAGTCAATCCGACAGGTTTTACTACAACATCACGGTCAAATTCATCTAGGAATTTAGAAACGTCTTCAGAATTATCAAATACTTTGTAAATTAAAGACCCTTCAATTTCATAGTCTTCAAAGAGTTTTCTCATAAACGATTTATCAGTTTCAATTCTAGCTGCACTCTGAGTTGGTCCAACACATTTAATTCCATTTTTTTGAAGTTCATCTACAATTCCTTTTCCAAGTGGAGCTTCAGGACCAATAAAGGCAATATCTATGCCTTTTTCAGCAGCGTATTCAGCTACTTTTTCAACTTCCCCTTCATCACCTTGTTTAAATTCGGCGATTTTGGACATACCAGGGTTTACTTTACTCATGTAACAATATAATTCTACATCATCTTTTAAGCCATCTGCAATGGCATGTTCACGGGCACCAGTTCCAACGACTAAAACCTTCATAATTAATTCTCCTTGTATAAAGTATATTTTTATAAATATTAAAATTTATGTAATGAAAACCTATAGTTTTTTAAGTTTATAAAATATGGGCGCTAAATGTTAATATACCGGTCTAATGAATAAAAATAGGATACTAGTTATTATAATAATCATTATTATTGCAATTTGGAAGTTTTTGCCATTTCACATGAAAATAATACTCGAATTAATTTTTAAGGAATCCCACCTTGAAAACTCGCCTTTAAAATTGATAAAAAATGAAATCTGATATACCTCTTCTTTTTTTATTTTCAAATTTTGCGATATATTTAAATATTAACACTTGCATATACAAGAGAGATAAATATGGATAAAAATCAGAATATCAAAATGCTTACAGGAGATCCTAAAAAGGCAATAAACAAATTATCAATTCCAATTATAGCCAGTATGTTTCTAATCTTTTCAAATAATATCATCGACAGTATTTGGGTGGCAGGATTAGGTGCAGACCCATTAGCTGCACTAGGATACATTACGCCATTATTCATGGTACTTATTGGAATCGGAAATGGAATTGGTGCTGGAGGTAATTCATTAATATCACGTTACATTGGAGCTGAAAACAAAACTTCAGCAAATAACGCGGCAATACATAACTTAATTCTAGGAGTCATATTGTCAATAATCGTGTCAATTATCTTATTAATATTTTTAGAACCTTTACTTAAAATAATGGGTGCAACCAGCGTTTTAAGTTATGCGATGGATTATGGAGTTGTAATATTCTCTTTTTCATTTGCAATGTTGCTTCCACCAATATTTGGAGGGGCATTTAGAGCAGAAGGAGACGTTAAAAGAGCAACAATACCGATTGCAATCACAGCTATAATTAACATGTCTATTGACCCAATTTTTATTTATACATTAAATTTAGGGGTCGCAGGAGCAGCATGGGCAACAGTTATTGCACACATTTTATCGGTTTTAGTGATGATTTACTGGATGCTGATTAAACAGGACACATACTTAAAATATAACTGTGACAACTTCCACAATGATTTAAACATATATAAAGATATTTTAGTCGTTGGTATTCCAGCAAGTTTAGAACAATTAATATTATCTGCACTAACCATCGTGGTTAACTTTATGCTTACACTTGTTTCAGGTCCGGTTGCAGTAGCCGTATATACTGCAGGTTGGAGAATTATTAATTTAGGAATGCTTCCAGCAATTGGAGTTGGAACAGCATCAATTTCGGTTGCGGGAGTTTCATATGGTGCAAGAAAATATGAAAATCTTAGAGTTACAGCCAGATATGCTGTTGAAATCGCACTAGTTGCATCCATAATAGTTTGCATAGCTCTAAATATATTTGCAAATCAAATCGCATTTATATTCTCATATTCAGAAAACAGTGCCCAATTAGAACCATTAATCGCAAGTTTCTTACAATTAATGTGCTTATTTATATTATATGTACCTTTTGGAGCAAGTGCAGGAAATGTATTCCAAGGTGTTGGAAAAGGAACAATTTCATTTGTTTTAACAACATTTAGGGAATTTGTATTAGTGTTAATTTTTGCATATATACTCGGATTTATATTTGATATGGGAGAAACCGGAATATACTACGGAATGCTTTTAGGTGGAGGAATCGGTTCGCTGATTTGTTATGCATGTATTGAACTTTACATCAATAGATTAATTAGGAGTCAGAGCCATGACATTTGATAGTGACATTCCTACTTCCCCTCTTGTTTCTCTGCTTTCTAGAAAACAGACAAATTATCTTAATCAAAAATTAAAAGAGGTAAATTTAAGTTCGGGATTATATCCTTTGTTAGTAAAATCATACATAAATAAAGGAATTAGTCAGGAAGAATTAGCGGATGAAATCCATATCAATGAAAGTACAGTGACTAGAAATCTTGATAAACTTGAAAAGAAAGGATTAATAACAAGAACTCCGGAAAAAAGAAAAAAAATCGTTAGTGTAACTCAAAAAGGTAGCGACATCGCTCGACAAATCATGAACTATGATGCAAAATGGGACAATATAATTAAAAAAGAGTTAACCGAGGAAGAATTTAAGAATTTTAGAGATATTCTCATAAAAATCTGTGAGGGTTTAATATGAATGAAACAATAGAAAACATTAAAACTAGACGAAGCATACGCAAATTTAGAGATGAATAAATCAGTGATGAAGAGTTAAAAACCATTTTAGAAGCTGGAACTTATGCACCAACAGGAAGAGGTGCACAATCACCAAAAATAGTTGTAATTCAAAATCCAGAAACTATTAAAGAATTTTCAGCATGGAACAGAAGCTACTTTCCAAATGAAATGCCTGAAGATATGGATCCATTTTATGGCGGGAAAACGTTGTTGATTGTGCTGGCCAATAGTGAACTTCCAACTTATGTTGAAGATGGAGTGAGTGTTTTATCAGTGCTTGTTAATGCCTCTCATGCTGTTGGTGTTGCATCTTGCTGGGTTCACCGTGCACGTGATGAATTTTCATCAAAGAAAGGGAAAGCATTGCTTAAAGAATGGGGAATTCCTGAAAGCTATGAAGGAATTGGTCATGTAGTATTGGGTTATGCGGATACAGAAGCACCAGAACCACAACCTAGAAAAGAGGATTACATCCATTATGTGGATTAAGTAAATACGGCGTCTTCTTAAAATTTCTAAATATACAATTTTTTCAATTAGAACAAGGGAATTTTAATTTATCAAACTATGCCAAATAGTTTTTAGTAAAATAAAAACTAACTGAAAATCAAAACACCCATAAAAAAAGAGATTGAAGATGAGCCAACAACTCATCTACATTTTTTCAGGTGCTGAAACACCTAAAATATCTAAAGCGTTTTTAATAGTTGTTTTAGCTCTATCAACTAAAATAAGTCTTGTATCTTCAACGTCAGACCCGATAACTTGTTCTGATTTATAGAATTTGTTAAATGAACTTGCTAAATCCTGACTGTATTGAGTAATGTTGTGAACTCTTTGTTTATTAGCACAATCTTCAACAACCTGTGGGAATTTAGCTATTTGTCTTACTAAATCCTTTTCAACATCATTAGGAACCCAATTATCACTAACACTTAAAGAAGCAATATCCCTACCAGATTTATTAAGTAATTTGCATGCTCTAGCATGCGCATATTGAATAGAAGCACAACCTCTCTCAAAACTTAAAGCTTCATCCCATTTAAAGGTTAAGTGTTTTTCAGGCGATAATTTTGCAATAAAGAACCTAACCGCACCAACACCTATTTCTTCAGCCATTAGAGTTATCTCTTCTTCAGTCAAATCAGGATTTCTTGATTTGATTTCGCCATGAGCTCTTGAAACCGCCTCATCAATTAATTCATCAACTGATACAAATTTACCTCTACGAGTTGACATTGACCCTTCAGGAAGAGTAATGAATTCATAAAAGATTACTTCAGGAGGAGTTTGCCTAAATATCTCTTCAAAAATAACTTTAATTTGTTTAGCGGCTAATTTATGATCTGAACCTAAAATATCAAGTACAGTATCGCCTAAAGTAGATTTATATTTATGATATGCCAAATCACGAGTAGAATAAAGAGATGTTCCATTAGAACGGAGCAAAACAAATTCTTTTTCTATGTTAAAGTCAGTTAAATCGATGTATAAAACATCATTTTCACGAGTGAATCCTTCTTTTTTAATATATTTTACAAGTTCATCTACTTCTCCACTTCTTACAAATTGCCCTTCCCATACAAAATCATCATGAGTTATATTAATTCTTTTAAGTGTTTCCTTCATTCCAGAAATACAACTTGAAACTACATGCTCGAAGATTTCATTTAATTCACTGTCACTACCTTCTTCATATTTTTGAATTAACTCATCTACCTTTGCTGAAAGATTTTCATCTTCTTCAACTGCTTTATTAGCATCGAAGTATAACTTGCCAACCTTATGATCTATTTTATCTCCTTCATAATCTTCAATTTTTAGGCCAAGTTCAGTTATACCGCAAACAATGATTGCAATTTGTCTGCCCATATCATTTACATAATATTGAGTAGTAACCTCCCTTCCAGCTAATTTTAAAAGTCTTGAAAGTGAATCTCCAAAAATAGAGTTTCTGATGTGTCCAATATGTAGCGGGCCGTTTGGATTGGCTGAAGTATGCTCCAATACAATTTTTTCACCATATGCAGGAAGTTGACCATAGTTTTCATCGACCTTTTCCAATAATAATTTAGAGAATTTATTATAATCAATGAAGAAATTTACATAAGGACCGAAGTTCTGTACTTTAGAAAAAATTTCAGGAATTTCAATTTTTTCAACTAGTTCTTTTGCAACTTCCGGAGGAGAAGTCCTTAATTTTTTAGTAAGTGCAAATGCAATAGTACTTGCAAGGTCACCTAAATCGGGATTTGGTGGAAAATCCAATCTAAAATCCCTATCAATTTCTACATCATATTGATCTAATGCTTTGTTAATAGCATCAATAGCTTGTTTTTCAATTTCAAAATACATTAATTCACCTTAATAATAATTATAAACCTCTTAACCATATGGAAAGATATCCAATTTTTGGAATCACAACTAAATTATCCCCAAATGTTACAACTTTTTCTTGAATTTGGTCAGCAGTAACATAATAAGGATCCACATGGTCATTATTATCCCCTTTAATCACATACATCGTGGTTCCATTAATATCCGTAATATTAATAACTCTATGAATTACTGGTTGGTCATACCATGCAGCATCATAAACAACTACATCTCCAATTTTTACATTACTAGGATCAAATTCATGAATACCTAAGAAATCTGCTTTTTCAACCATTACAATGTCTCCTCTGTAAAATGCAGGTTCCATACTTCCTGAAACAACAACATTCAAGTGTTGAGCTGCAATTAAAACAATGATGAGAACAATTGCATAACCCACAACCTCTTTAAAATCAATATCCATAGTATTACCTTCTTCTTTTCTTAAATGCGGCTTCCAGTGCTAATTCAATAGCATCAGAAGTTTTTTGTAAATCCTCCATAGTATGAGCATTTGAAATAAAATTACATTCAAATTGAGATGGGGGAATAAACACTCCTTGTTTTAACAAGGTTTTAAAGTATCTTAAGAATTGTCTTCTGTCAGATTTTTGAACATCAGCATAATTGTAAACTGGTGCCGGATTGAAATAAATTTGAAACATTGAAGCAATACCAACAGGATGAATGTTATACTCTTCATGATCCATTATTGATTCAATATTTCCTCTAAGGAAGTTTCCTTTACGTTCTAATTCTTTATAGAATGCATCATCCAATTGTGTTAAAGTAGAAATTCCTGCTTGAACAGAAATAGGATTGCCTGAAAAGGTACCTGCCTGATAAACCGGACCTTGCGGTGCGATTAATTCCATGATTTCGGCTTTGCCACAGAAAGCTCCCATTGGAAGACCACCGCCAACAATTTTACCAAGAGTTGTCAAATCAGGAGTAACACCATAATATTCTTGTGCACCACCACGTGAAGCTCTAAAACCAGTGATTACCTCATCAAAAATTAATATAATGCCGTTTTCTTCTGTAATTTTACGAATAAATTCTAAAAATCCCGGTTTAGGTTCAATACAACCAACATTACCCATAACTACTTCCATGATAATACAAGCAATATTCTCTCCTTCTTTTTCAATAAGATCTGTTAAAGCTTCTTCATCATTAAATGGAACCGATAATGTATTTTTAGTAGTGTCTTCTGGAATACCTGGACTGTCAGGTAAAGTTGCTGCACCAGAACCCCCTTTTACAAGAACATAGTCATGTGCTCCATGATATGCGCCTTCAAATTTAACAATTTTATCTCTACCAGTAAAACCTCTTGCAAGTCTAATTGCACTCATAGTAGCTTCTGTACCACTATTACAGAATCTTACCATTTCAGCAGAAGGAATTCTATCTATTACTTCTTTTGCAAGAGTTATTTCATTTTCAGTTGGAGCACCATAAGCAGTTCCGATAGTTAATTGGTTAGAAACTTCCCTTACAACTTTTGGATTAGAATGACCTAATATTAATGGCCCATAAGCTAAACAATGATCTATGTAAGTTTTACCATCTTCATCTGTGAGTTTTGAACCACCAGCACTTTTAACAAAAAAGGGACAAGGTTTAAAAGCCCTTACAGGTGAATTTACCCCACCAGGAAAATATTTTTTTGATTCATTGAATAATTCTTCAGAATACATTTTATCACACTACAAATGTTGAATTAATGAGTTCACACATGCTACCGCAATCGGTGTTCCACCTTTTGGCCCTTCAACAATAATATTGGGAATATTAGAATTATGTAGTGCTTCTTTTGAATCAGCAGCCCCTACAAAACCAACGGGAACTCCAACAATAGCTTTAAGATTCATTTCACCTTTTGCATATAAATCCATCGCTTCAAAAACAGCAGTTGGAGCATTACCTGAAATGACTATGCCTTCAAAATCATTTGCTGCAGCATATCTCATTGCAGCTGCCGCCCTTGTGATTTGATTTTCTTTTGCAATTTTAATTACTTCTTCGTTTTTAATGTAACACTCAACTTCCCCTTCATATCTGGTAATTCCATATCTAACCATGTTAATATCAGTTAAAATAGTTTCATTATTTTTAAGGGAAGTCATAGCTGCATCTACAAAGTCAGAACTGATTCTGACTAATTTTGCATATTCAAGATCGGCAGTTGAGTGAACAATCCTTTCAACGATGTCTTTTTCTATAGGTTTTAAATCTTTAACATCATCTCCAATAAGGCTTCGGATAATTTCTCTACTTTTATTTGCAATATCCAAACCTTGTTTAGTTGATGCACCCATGAACATTTTGTCTGTCATAGTATACTTTTTGAATTAAATATATGTTAAACATTTTGTTATTGAAAAATAAATTTTAAAAAATGTTAAAATTATTTTTCACTGGCGGAGATTCCTGCCAGATAACCTGTTGAAAATGCAATTTTTAAATTATAGCCACCAGTCGGACCATGTAGATTTAAAACTTCACCTGCAAAGTAAAGCCCTGGTGTCAAAGTTGATTCCATTGTTCTTGGATTAACATGGGTAAGATCAATGCCGCCGATAGTAACTTTAGCTAAATTACTGTTAAAATCTGTTATTTCAAATGTAAATCTTTTTAAATTTTCAACAAGACGATTTTTACTTTTTTTATTTACTCTGGATAATTCCAAATTACCATCCAAATTTATTTCATCTAAAAAGAAATCAGTAAAACTATTTGTTAAGAACAGCTTCAGGTAATTTTTTAAGCGTGTTTTGCCCTTTTTTTGAAAATCATTTGTGAATTTAAATTTTAAATCATCACGGGATAATTCCGGGCATAAGTCAATAGCTATTTCTAAATCAATATCAGGCTGTGATTCTAATAAGTTATAACTTATACTTTCTGAGATTTCATTACTTATGTTAATTATTCCGGGACCAGTTAGGCCAACATGTGAAAATAAAACATCACCGCGAACCTTAGATTTCTTATAACTTATAACAACATCCCTAATTGTTACACCCGCAATATCAGATAAATCTTTTTTGGTTACTAATGGAGATAGACCATATCTAATATCGGTTATGGGTTGTGAGGTTAAACTGTAATTATAAATACCTGAACCTGTCTTTGGATAAGTTACGCCACCTGTAGCGATGATAATCTTATCTGCTTTTAACTTATCATTTATAACAAAATCATCACTGATGCTTTTAACTTCAAAGTTATAACATATACTTACATCTTCTAACAAATCATTTAAACCTTTTAAGATATCACTGGATTTTCCAGACTTTGGAAAAATTCTGTCATCTTCTTCACTGATAAAGTCCAAATCAAATAGAGAAAGCAAATCCTCATTAGTAAATGTATAAAATGAGTGTTTTAAAAAATTTTTATTGTTAAAAAAAGTCAATAGCTGTTTAATCGGTTTTCCGTTAGTAATATTACATCTCCCCCCACCTGTTAACAATAGTTTACAGCCAAGTGAGGGATTTTTTTCAAGTAATATTACACGTGAAGTCCTACTGGCGGCAATTGCAGCCATGATTCCAGCAGGACCTCCGCCAATAATAGCTATATCAAATTTTTCCATATTTATCTATGGAGTTAATCTGTGTCTGTCCCTTGGGAAGAGCACACATTCACGGATGTTTTCGGCACCAGTAAGTACCATGGTTAATCTATCAGCACCTACTCCCCAACCAGCATGAGGAGGCATACCGTATTCAAATGCTTTTAAGTAACTTCCAAATCCGGCAGGATTTAGTCCTCTTTCTTCGATTTGTTTAACTAAAAGATCAAATTGATGTACACGAGTAGCGCCAGAAGATAATTCTAAGTTATTGTACATCAAATCGAACGCATGAGCGTATTGCTCTTCACCTTCAACAGGCATTACATAAAACGGTTTGATTTCAGAAGGCCATCTAGTTAAGAAATAAAATCCCCCCATAGTATCTCCTAAAACTTTTTCAGCTTCACGAGATAAGTCTTCTCCCCATTCCATTGATACCCCTTTGGAATTTACAATATCAACAGCTTCATCATAAGTTACATTAGGGAAAGGAGTGGTAGGCACTTCCAATTCATGACCTAAAATTTCTAACTCGTTAGCACAATTTTCATTGACATCTTTTAAGACCTGAACAATCATGTCATTTAATATTTTCATTACATCTTCGTCATCGGCAAATGAAGCTTCAGCATCAATTGAAACTGCTTCATTTAAGTGTCTTAAAGTATCGTGCTCTTCTGCCCTGAAAATTTGACCAATTTCAAATACTTTATCCATTCCAGAAGCCATCATCATTTGTTTGTATAATTGCGGTGATTGACCTAGGAACGCTTCTCTTTCAAAGTAAGTGATTGGGAATAATTCTGTTCCTCCTTCAGTAGCGGACACTACAAGTTTAGGTGTGTTAATTTCATAAAATCCATTATCATAGAAGAAATCACGGACAGTATGGAACATTTGACCTTTAATTTTGAAAATAGCTGAAACATTTTCTTTTCTAATATCTAAAAATCTTGAATCCAATCTTGTATCAATTCCAGCCTTAACTTTTTCGGTTGGATCCATAGGTAAAGGTTGATTAGCCAAGTTCAAGACTTTAACTTCTTTAGGAATAATTTCAACATCATTCGGAGCCTTTCCTGCTTCTTGTACTAAACCTTTAATAGCTACAACAGATTCTTTTCTAAGTTCTCTTAATTGTTCTAAAATTTCTGAGTCTACTTTTTTACTTGGAGCGGTAACTTGAACTCTGCCAGTTATATCACGGATGATAACGAACATTATTCCACCGAAATCACGGATTTCATGTACCCAACCCATAATAATAATGTCACTACCAGCTATTTCTGAACTGCATTGACTAGCATAATTAGTTCTTCTCCAATCATTTAATAAACCTTGCAAATTATTCACCTCGATTATAAAAATAAAATAATGATAAAATTTTCATTATAAAGTTAATTTATGTTTTAATGTTTAATAAATATGAGCATTCCTAGAAACTGGACTCTTTCAAAAACTTGTGTGATAACTAATTTTTTCGATTAATCTATTCATTTAAATTTTTCAAAATAACTGATTAATTAGCTTTAAATTATAAAAATAACTCCAAATATTAAGAAAAAGTTTTTAATAAAAAACTTGCAGATGTTTAAATCACCTTTTCCAAGTTTTTGAAATAGCCCTAGAAACTGGGCTCTTTCAAAAACTTGTGTGATTTTTTTTCTTTTTCATTTTTTATGTTCCAATAATTTAGTTTTAGCATGAATCTTGTTAAAAGTCCTTGTTTTATCTTCATTGTTCTTTTTATATGTTTTGGGAATACTTTTTGGAAGATGTTTTCGATTTTATTGTTTGTCGATGGAATATTCGTGTTTTCAAGGTGGTTCGTTAATTTTTTAAAGTAAGGAATGATGAATTTCCATAGGATTTTGTATTGTGAAGTTGTTTGGAGGGTATTTTTTTATCAATTAACATGTCACGTAGTTTTTTTAGCATCATTGAGTGTTTCTGCATCCAATATTTTTATAAATGTCTTGTTTTAATTCTGTTAAGATTTCTTTTTCTTCATCTGTTAGTTGGTTTTTATTAAAATAGTCTTTAAATCTTTTGTTTATGTTTTGTTTCACGTGAAATTTGCAGAAATGATGTTTTACTTTTAGTTTATCTATCTCATTGCTTCTCGATATTCATGTTTTAAGTCATGTTCATATTGATATTTTCTTTTGATTTCTTAGTGATTCGTTTAAGAATTGATAAATGGTCTTGTAATCTTCTGATTCGACTAATTTGACTGAAACTAAAGTATTCAGTTTAACGTCGAATAATGCTAAAAATATAATATCCAAATCCCATTAATTTTAACCCAAAGACTGTCAAATAAATAATAAACCATAAATAAGTCCAATTTGGATAGTTAAATTGATAATTTGAGTTTTAATAATATGTTTTCTATGCTTTGGTGTGAGATTTCGATGTTGTGTTGATTTTTTAAGTCAAATCGTATTTTGTGGAGCCCTGCACCATAAAATTTGATATAAATTTTCAATACAATCAATAACGGGCAATGTAATATTAGAATTAGGATAAAAAAGTGAGGATAAATCAGTATAAAAAAACTTTGCCGCATTTTTTTGCATTTATATTTTTGAATAGTGCACATTTGTTCTCCAATTCTTAAAAAAAGATTAGTTTCCTTTCGTAAGTTCCATTTTTAACAGCATCTTTTGATTTACAACTTGGATAAAATACTAATTCTATTTTTCAAAAATAAGTTTTACCTCTTTTTTTCCAGTCTAATATATAGATTATCAGCAATATTTTTCACAACCAAATCGAGAAAGATCATCAGATTGACGGAATTCAGAAAAAACTCTGGAATAAAATCGGAAAGTTTATATTCTTTTAACTCCATACATTCATATGGAGCTTTAATATTGTTGTTATTCATATTAATATTTAAGTTCCACCTTATATATTAATTTTAATACTTTTAAATTAAAAATAAAGAAAAAATTAAAACGAAAAAATTTCGTGGCTCAAAAAATAGTAAAAATTCAAATCACACAAGTTTTTGAAAGAGATTAAATTTCGTCTAAAAGTGATATAACAGTGTTATTAATAATGATAATAATTAAAAAATTTCATTAGGAAAAACCTTATATGAATAAACAGGAATATACTCAAAACATTTGACATATTAGAATAATAAAAAGCATGGTAAAATAAAATAATAGTTTATTCATGGAACTATGTTTAAATAAGTGTTACTTTAAAAAAAGAAAGTAATGATGAGGAGTGTTTCCCCACCACCCCATATAATTTAATTTTTCCTTCTTCTATAAACAATAGAAGATCCAATTAATAGACATGCCATTAACACCATTAAGATTGGATTACCTGTAGCCCTCATTGAATGAACAGGAAGTTTTGAAGGTTTAGAAGGTTCTGGAGATTCTGGAGGTATTGTCTTATTAATAACATTAACAGTAGCATTATCCTTATTATTAGTCATATTCGGATCATAAACATCACTAGTAACATTAGCAAAGTTCACAACATGACCACTAACCAAAGCAATAGTAATAATGCGAATAGTAGCATTATCACCAGCTTTCAACTCACCAAGACTCCAAACACCAGTAAATTTATTAAAACTACCCCTACTAACAATGAAATTGACTAATTTTAAACTAGAAGACAATAAGTCAAATAACCTAACATTAGTAGCATTATCAGGACCATGATTAATAACAGTAATAGTCCAAATCACAGTATCGCCAACAACAGCAAAATCAACATTAGACACTTTAATAACCTCAAGATCTGCAGCAGGAGAAACAACAATAGATTCATTATCTTTATTATTACTCATGTTTGGGTCATAAGTAGTACTATTAACAACAGCTAAGTTAATAATAGTAGAGTTAGAAACATCCACTAATGAATAGATAGTTAAAACAACACGTTCACCTACATTTAAAACACCAATGTTCCACAAACCAGTAATTGGATTATAAGCACCTTTAGCAGCATCATAACCAAGGTAAACAAGACCATTAGGTAATAAATCTGTGACAACAACATCATGAGCACTATTAGGACCAAGATTAACCACAGTAATAGACCAGGCAATCTTGTCTAAATAATTCGGAGATTTATTAGACACATTCTTAATAATGACTAAATCAGCCTTATGAACAGTAGTAACAGTAGCATTAACAGTAAAATTACCATTCAAAGTCAAATTATTAGTCCAACTACCATCCCTAACAACCTTAACCTTAACAGTAATGATCATAGAACTACCAGGAGCAATATCACTAACAACCCAAATCAACTTATTACCAGATTGCGCGAACTTAACAACCTTACCACCAACAACACTATAATCACCAGCATAAACAAGACCATCAGGCAATGAATCAACCAAAGTAACATTATCAGAAATAACAACACTACCAGTATTATTAACAGTCAAATTATACTCAATAACCTCACCCACAACAGGATTAGAATTATTCACAGTCTTAATTGGATTAACAGTAGTAACAGTAGCATTAACAGTAAAATTACCATTCAAAGTCAAATTATTAGTCCAACTACCATCCCTAACAACCTTAACCTTAACAGTAATGATCATAGAACTACCAGGAGCAATATCACTAACAACCCAAATCAACTTATTACCAGAAGTTGCGCGAACTTAACAACCTTACCACCAACAACACTATAATCACCAGCATAAACAAGACCATCAGGCAATGAATCAACCAAAGTAACATTATCAGAAATAACAACACTACCAGTATTATTAACAGTCAAATTATACTCAATAACCTCACCCACAACAGGATTAGAATTATTCACAGTCTTAATTGGATTAACAGTAGTAACAGTAGCATTAACAGTAAAATTACCATTCAAAGTCAAATTATTAGTCCAACTACCATCCCTAACAACCTTAACCTTAACAGTAATGATCATAGAACTACCAGGAGCAATATCACTAACAACCCAAATCAACTTATTACCAGATTGCGCGAACTTAACAACCTTACCACCAACAACACTATAATCACCAGCATAAACAAGACCATCAGGCAATGAATCAACCAAAGTAACATTATCAGAAATAACAACACTACCAGTATTATTAACAGTCAAATTATACTCAATAACCTCACCCACAACAGGGATTAGAATTATTCACAGTCTTAATTGGATTAACAGTAGTAACAGTAGCATTAACAGTAAAATTACCATTCAAAGTCAAATTATTAGTCCAACTACCATCCCTAACAACCTTAACCTTAACAGTAATGATCATAGAACTACCAGGAGCAATATCACTAACAACCCAAATCAACTTATTACCAGATTGCGCGAACTTAACAACCTTACCACCAACAACACTATAATCACCAGCATAAACAAGACCATCAGGCAATGAATCAACCAAAGTAACATTATCAGAAATAACAACACTACCAGTATTATTAACAGTCAAATTATACTCAATAACCTCACCCACAACAGGATTAGAATTATTCACAGTCTTAATTGGATTAACAGTAGTAACAGTAGCATTAACAGTAAAATTACCATTCAAAGTCAAATTATTAGTCCAACTACCATCCCTAACAACCTTAACCTTAACAGTAATGATCATAGAACTACCAGGAGCAATATCACTAACAACCCAAATCAACTTATTACCAGATTGCGCGAACTTAACAACCTTACCACCAACAACACTATAATCACCAGCATAAACAAGACCATCAGGCAATGAATCAACCAAAGTAACATTATCAGAAATAACAACACTACCAGTATTATTAACAGTCAAATTATACTCAATAACCTAACAACAGGATTAGAATTATTCACAAATTGGATTAACAGTAGTAACAGTAGCATTAACAGTAAAATTACCATTCAAAGTCAAATTATTAGTCCAACTACCATCCCTAACAACCTTAACCTTAACAGTAATGATCATAGAACTACCAGGAGCAATATCACTAACAACCCAAATCAACTTATTACCAGATTGCGCGAACTTAACAACCTTACCACCAACAACACTATAATCACCAGCATAAACAAGACCATCAGGCAATGAATCAACCAAAGTAACATTATCAGAAATAACAACACTACCAGTATTATTAACAGTCAAATTATACTCAATAACCTCACCCACAACAGGATTAGAATTATTCACAGTCTTAATTGGATTAACAGTAGTAACAGTAGCATTAACAGTAAAATTACCATTCAAAGTCAAATTATTAGTCCAACTACCATCCCTAACAACCTTAACCTTAACAGTAATGATCATAGAACTACCAGGAGCAATATCACTAACAACCCAAATCAACTTATTACCAGATTGCGCGAACTTAACAACCTTACCACCAACAACACTATAATCACCAGCATAAACAAGACCATCAGGCAATGAATCAACCAAAGTAACATTATCAGAAATAACAACACTACCAGTATTATTAACAGTCAAATTATACTCAATAACCTCACCCACAACAGGATTAGAATTATTCACAGTCTTAATTGGATTAACAGTAGTAACAGTAGCATTAACAGTAAAATTACCATTCAAAGTCAAATTATTAGTCCAACTACCATCCCTAACAACCTTAACCTTAACAGTAATGATCATAGATACACTACCAGGAGCAATATCACTAACAACCCAAATCAACTTATTACCAGATTGCGCGAACTTAACAACCTTACCACCAACAACACTATAATCACCAGCATAAACAAGACCATCAGGCAATGAATCAACCAAAGTAACATTATCAGAAATAACAACACTACCAGTATTATTAACAGTCAAATTATACTCAATAACCTCACCCACAACAGGATTAGAATTATTCACAGTCTTAATTGGATTAACAGTAGTAACAGTAGCATTAACAGTAAAATTACCATTCAAAGTCAAATTATTAGTCCAACTACCATCCCTAACAACCTTAACCTTAACAGTAATGATCATAGAACTACCAGGAGCAATATCACTAACAACCCAAATCAACTTATTACCAGATTGCGCGAACTTAACAACCTTACCACCAACAACACTATAATCACCAGCATAAACAAGACCATCAGGCAATGAATCAACCAAAGTAACATTATCAGAAATAACAACAACTACCAGTATTATTAACAGTCAAATTATACTCAATAACCTCACCCACAACAGGATTAGAATTATTCACAGTCTTAATTGGATTAACAGTAGTAACAGTAGCATTAACAGTAAAATTACCATTCAAAGTCAAATTATTAGTCCAACTACCATCCAACAACCTTAACCTTAACAGTAATGATCATAGAACTACCAGCAATAACTAACAACCCAAATCAACTTATTACCAGACCATCAACCTTACCAATATAATCACCAGCATAAACAAGACCATCAGGCAATGAATCAACCAAAGTAACATTATCAGAAATAACAACACTACCAGTATTATTAACAGTCAAATTATACTCAATAACCTCACCCACAACAGGATTAGAATTATTCACAGTCTTAATTGGATTAACAGTAGTAACAGTAGCATTAACAGTAAAATTACCATTCAAAGTCAAATTATTAGTCCAACTACCATCCCTAACAATCCTTAACCTTAACAGTAATGATCATAGAACTACCAGGAGCAATATCACTAACAACCCAAATCAACTTATTACCAGATTGCGCGAACTTAACAACCTTACCACCAACAACACTATAATCACCAGCATAAACAAGACCATCAGGCAATGAATCAACCAAAGTAACATTATCAGAAATAACAACACTACCAGTATTATTAACAGTCAAATTATACTCAATAACCTCACCCACAACAGGATTAGAATTATTCACAGTCTTAATTGGATTAACAGTAGTAACAGTAGCATTAACAGTAAAATTACCATTCAAAGTCAAATTATTAGTCCAACTACCATCCCTAACAACCTTAACCTTAACAGTAATGATCATAGAACTACCAGGAGCAATATCACTAACAACCCAAATCAACTTATTACCAGATTGCGCGAACTTAACAACCTTACCACCAACAACACTATAATCACCAGCATAAACAAGACCATCAGGCAATGAATCAACCAAACGTAACATTATCAGAAATAACAACACTACCAGTATTATTAACAGTCAAATTATACTCAATAACCTCACCCACAACAGGATTAGAATTATTCACAGTCTTAATTGGATTAACAGTAGTAACAGTAGCATTAACAGTAAAATTACCATTCAAAGTCAAATTATTAGTCCAACTACCATCCCTAACAACCTTAACCTTAACAGTAATGATCATAGAACTACCAGGAGCAATATCACTAACAACCCAAATCAACTTATTACCAGATTGCGCGAACTTAACAACCTTACCACCAACAACACTATAATCACCAGCATAAACAAGACCATCAGGCAATGAATCAACCAAAGTAACATTATCAGAAATAACAACACTACCAGTATTATTAACAGTCAAATTATACTCAATAACCTCACCCACAACAGGATTAGAATTATTCACAGTCTTAATTGGATTAACAGTAGTAACAGTAGCATTAACAGTAAAATTACCATTCAAAGTCAAATTATTAGTGCCAACTACCATCCCTAACAACCTTAACCTTAACAAATTATTACCAGGAGCAATATCACTAACAACCCAAATCAACTTATTACCAGATTGCGCGAACTTAACAACCTTACCACCAACAACACTATAATCACCAGCATAAACAAGACCATCAGGCAATGAATCAACCAAAGTAACATTATCAGAAATAACAACACTACCAGTATTATTAACAGTCAAATTATACTCAATAACCTCACCCACAACAGGATTAGAATTATTCACAGTCTTAATTGGATTAACAGTAGTAACAGTAGCATTAACAAAAATTACCATTCAAAGTCAAATTATTAGTCCAACTACCATCCCTAACAACCTTAACCTTAACAGTAATGATCATAGAACTACCAGGAGCAATATCACTAACAACCCAAATCAACTTATTACCAGATTGCGCGAACTTAACAACCTTACCACCAACAACACTATAATCACCAGCATAAACAAGACCATCACTGGCAATGAATCAACCAAAGTAACATTATCAGAAATAACAACACTACCAGTATTATTAACAGTCAAATTATACTCAATAACCTCACCCACAACAGGATTAGAATTATTCACAGTCTTAATTGGATTAACAGTAGTAACAGTAGCATTAACAGTAAAATTACCATTCAAAGTCAAATTATTAGTCCAACTAACAACCTTACCATCCCATAACAACATTATCTTAACCTTAACAGTAATGATCATAGAACTACCAGGATTAGAATTATTCACAGTCTTAATTGGATTAACAGTAGTATCATTAACAGTAAAATTACCATTATTCAAAGTCAAATTATTAGTCAACTACCATCCCTAACAACCTCAACTTGATTAGAACTACCAGATATCACTAACAACCCAAATCAACTTATTACCAGATTGCGCGAACTTAACAACCTTACCACCAACAACACTATAATCACCAGCATAAACAAGACCATCAGGCAATGAATCAACCAAAGTAACATTATCAGAAATAACAACACTACCAGTATTATTAACAGTCAAATTATACTCAATAACCTCACCCACAACAGGATTAGAATTATTCACAGTCTTAATTGGATTAACAGTAGTAACAGTAGCATTAACAGTAAAATTACCATTCAAAGTCAAATTATTAGTCCAACTACCATCCCTAACAACCTTAACCTTAACAGTAATGATCATAGAACTACCAGGAGCAATATCACTAACAACCCAAATCAACTTATTACCAGATTGCGCGAACTTAACAACCTTACCACCAACAACACTATAATCACCAGCATAAACAAGACCATCAGGCAATGAATCAACCAAAGTAACATTATCAGAAATAACAACACTACCAGTATTATTAACAGTCAAATTATACTCAATAACCTCACCCACAACAGGATTAGAATTATTCACAGTCTTAATTGGATTAACAGTAGTAACAGTAGCATTAACAGTAAAATTACCATTCAAAGTCAAATTATTAGTCCAACTACCATCCCTAACAACCTTAACCTTAACAGTAATGATCATAGAACTACCAGGAGCAATATCACTAACAACCCAAATCAACTTATTACCAGATTGCGCGAACTTAACAACCTTACCACCAACAACACTATAATCACCAGCATAAACAAGACCATCAGGCAATGAATCAACCAAAGTAACATTATCAGAAATAACAACACTACCAGTATTATTAACAGTCAAATTATACTCAATAACCTCACCCACAACAGGATTAGAATTATTCACAGTCTTAATTGGATTAACAGTAACTTGTAACAGTAGCATTAACAGTAAAATTACCATTCAAAGTCAAATTATTAGTCCAACTACCATCCCTAACAACCTTAACCTTAACAGTAATGATCATAGAACTACCAGGAGCAATATCACTAACAACCCAAATCAACTTATTACCAGATTGCGCGAACTTAACAACCTTACCACCAACAACACTATAATCACCAGCATAAACAAGACCATCAGGCAATGAATCAACCAAAGTAACATTATCAGAAATAACAACACTACCAGTATTATTAACAGTCAAATTATACTCAATAACCTCACCCACAACAGGATTAGAATTATTCACAGTCTTAATTGGATTAACAGTAGTAACAGTAGCATTAACAGTAAAATTACCATTCAAAGTCAAATTATTAGTCCAACTACCATCCCTAACAACCTTAACCTTAACAGTAATGATCATAGAACTACCAGGAGCAATATCACTAACAACCCAAATCAACTTATTACCAGATTGCGCGAACATTAACAACCTTACCACCAACAACACTATAATCACCAGCATAAACAAGACCATCAGGCAATGAATCAACCAAAGTAACATTATCAGAAATAACAACACTACCAGTATTATTAACAGTCAAATTATACTCAATAACCTCACCCACAACAGGATTAGAATTATTCACAGTCTTAATTGGATTAACAGTAGTAACAGTAGCATTAACAGTAAAATTACCATTCAAAGTCAAATTATTAGTCCAACTACCATCCCTAACAACCTTAACCTTAACAGTAATGATCATAGAACTACCAGGAGCAATATCACTAACAACCCAAATCAACTTATTACCAGATTGCGCGAACTTAACAACCTTACCACCAACAACACTATAATCACCAGCATAAACAAGACCATCAGGCAATGAATCAACCAAAGTAACATTATCAGAAATAACAACACTACCAGTATTATTAACAGTCAAATTATACTCAATAACCTCACCCACAACAGGATTAAATTTGAATTATTCACAGTCTTAATTGGATTAACAGTAGTAACAGTAGCATTAACAGTAAAATTACCATTCAAAGTCAAATTATTAGTCCAACTACCATCCCTAACAACCTTAACCTTAACAGTAATGATCATAGAACTACCAGGAGCAATATCACTAACAACCCAAATCAACTTATTACCAGATTGCGCGAACTTAACAACCTTACCACCAACAACACTATAATCACCAGCATAAACAAGACCATCAGGCAATGAATCAACCAAAGTAACATTATCAGAAATAACAACACTACCAGTATTATTAACAGTCAAATTATACTCAATAACCTCACCCACAACAGGATTAGAATTATTCACAGTCTTAATTGGATTAACAGTAGTAACAGTAGCATTAACAGTAAAATTACCATTCAAAGTCAAATTATTAGTCCAACTACCATCCCTAACAACCTTAACCTTAACAGTAATGATCATAGAACTACCAGGAGCAATATCACTAACAACCCAAATCAACTTATTACCAGATTGCGCGAACTTAACAACCTTACCACCAACAACACTATAATCACCAGCATAAACAAGACCATCAGGCAATGAATCAACCAAAGTAACATTATCAGAAATAACAACACTACCAGTATTATTAACAGTCAAATTATACTCAATAACCTCACCCACAACAGGATTAGAATTATTCACAGTCTTAATTGGATTAACAGTAGTAACAGTAGCATTAACAGTAAAATTACCATTCAAAGTCAAATTATTAGTCCAACTACCATCCCTAACAACCTTAACCTTAACAGTAATGATCATAGAACTACCAGGAGCAATATCACTAACAACCCAAATCAACTTATTACCAGATTGCGCGAACTTAACAACCTTACCACCAACAACACTATAATCACCAGCATAAACAAGACCATCAGGCAATGAATCAACCAAAGTAACATTATCAGAAATAACAACACTACCAGTATTATTAACAGTCAAAACCTTATACTCAATAACCTCACCCACAACAGGATTAGAATTATTCACAGTCTTAATTGGATTAACAGTAGTAACAGTAGCATTAACAGTAAAATTACCATTCAAAGTCAAATTATTAGTCCAACTACCATCCCTAACAACCTTAACCTTAACAGTAATGATCATAGAACTACCAGGAGCAATATCACTAACAACCCAAATCAACTTATTACCAGATTGCAACTTAACAACCTTACCACCAACAACACTATAATCACCAGCATAAACAAGACCATCAGGCAATGAATCAACCAAAGTAACATTATCAGAAATAACAACACTACCAGTATTATTAACAGTCAAATTATACTCACTCTTAATTGGATTAACAACAACAGTAGCATTAACAGTAAAATTACCAGTCAAAATTAGTCAACTACCATCCCTAACAACCTTAACCTTAACAGTAATCATGCAAAGTATCATAACAACCCAAATCAACTTATTACCAGATTGCGCGAACTTAACAACCTTACCACCAACAACACTATAATCACCAGCATAAACAAGACCATCAGGCAATGAATCAACCAAAGTAACATTATCAGAAATAACAACACTACCAGTATTATTAACAGTCAAATTATACTCAATAACCTCACCCACAACAGGATTAGAATTATTCACAGTCTTAATTGGATTAACAGTAGTAACAGTAGCATTAACAGTAAAATTACCATTCAAAGTCAAATTATTAGTCCAACTACCATCCCTAACAACCTTAACCTTAACAGTAATGATCATAGAACTACCAGGAGCAATATCACTAACAACCCAAATCAACTTATTACCAGATTGCGCGAACTTAACAACCTTACCACCAACAACACTATAATCACCAGCATAAACAAGACCATCAGGCAATGAATCAACCAAAGTAACATTATCAGAAATAACAACACTACCAGTATTATTTCAACAGTCAAATTATACTCAATAACCTCACCCACAACAGGATTAGAATTATTCACAGTCTTAATTGGATTAACAGTAGTAACAGTAGCATTAACAGTAAAATTACCATTCAAAGTCAAATTATTAGTCCAACTACCATCCCTAACAACCTTAACCTTAACAGTAATGATCATAGAACTACCAGGAGCAATATCACTAACAACCCAAATCAACTTATTACCAGATTGCGCGAACTTAACAACCTTACCACCAACAACACTATAATCACCAGCATAAACAAGACCATCAGGCAATGAATCAACCAAAGTAACATTATCAGAAATAACAACACTACCAGTATTATTAACAGTCAAATTATACTCAATAACCTCACCCACAACAGGATTAGAATTATTCACAGTCTTAATTGGATTAACAGTAGTAACAGTAGCATTAACAGTAAAATTACCATTCAAAGTCAAATTATTAGTCCAACTACCATCCCTAACAACCTTAACCTTATCAGTGAATGATCATAGAACTACCAGGAGCAATATCACTAACAACCCAAATCAACTTATTACCAGATTGCGCGAACTTAACAACCTTACCACCAACAACACTATAATCACCAGCATAAACAAGACCATCAGGCAATGAATCAACCAAAGTAACATTATCAGAAATAACAACACTACCAGTATTATTAACAGTCAAATTATACTCAATAACCTCACCCACAACAGGATTAGAATTATTCACAGTCTTAATTGGATTAACAGTAGTAACAGTAGCATTAACAGTAAAATTACCATTCAAAGTCAAATTATTAGTCCAACTACCATCCCTAACAACCTTAACCTTAACAGTAATGATCATAGAACTACCAGGAGCAATATCACTAACAACCCAAATCAACTTATTACCAGATTGCGCGAACTTAACAACCTTACCACCAACAACACTATAATCACCAGCATAAACAAGACCATCAGGCAATGAATCAACCAAAGTAACATTATCAGAAATAACAACACTACCAGTATTATTAACAGTCAAATTATACTCAATAACCTCACCCACAACAGGATTAGAATTATTCACAGTTTTCTCGATATCTACAACAGTAATATTAGCAGTATAATTGCGACCACCTAAAAGCATAGTATTGGTCCAAGTACCATTTTTATTAACTACAGCATTTATGGTAATAACAGCAGTAGTATTACCATTAATATCAGTTATAGTGAAATAATAATGATTACCTCCCCAATTATAATTAACAAGACTAGCGTTAGTAAAAGTGAAACTTTTGAAAGTAACACCATCAGGCAAGAAATCCTCAATCTCTATATCGTGTTGATATAGTGTATTACCAGTATTTCTAATAGTCAAGTTATATTGGATAGTTTCACTTAAAGTTGGATATGGATTATTAACAGTTTTACCACCATAAATAACAACATTAATAGTTTTATTAGCTTGGTTATTAGTTAAATTAGTATCATTTTCATAACTAGATACAGTTACAATATTGTTTACAGTTCCGAGAGTAGTTGTTTTTGCAGTAATTGTTAAAGTTACACTTGCTCCAACATTCATTGTTCCAATATACCAAACACCAGTACTGCTATCATAACCAACATTATTTAAGGATATTAAAGTAAGTGTGCTTGGCAAAACATCACACAAAGTAACATTATGAGCAATGTTTGGACCATTATTTGTAACTACAATAGTGTAGATTACGTTTTCACCTAATACATAAAGGTTTTTGTCACTGTTTTTAGTAACACTAACATCAACGACAGGTATTATTCTGAATTTAGTTGTATTGTTAATTGCTTTATATAACGAATCTTCAGGGTGAGAAGCATAAACAGTATAATTTTCTGGTTGTAAACCTTTAGGAATAATCACAGTAACATTACCATAAATATCAGTTTTCAAATTAATATTGTTATAAACAATCTGTCCTGTTTCATCATTAATCACCCGTAATATGATTGTCTGATAATCCTCACGACTATCCTGATACAATAGTCTTCCACCATTACTGTTTTCAGCACCCCATACAGGGTGAACTTCACTAAGAGTAGTAGTTTTGGTACCATATCTAGATGTTGAATAAGTTACAGTGTAAAATGAGATTTGGCTAGGTAATACATTATTATAAATTGCATTTGCAATATTATCACCACCAACAAGCACCATAGTAATATTCTCATCAGCAGTATTGTAAATGCTACTTGGAGGTGCAGCGACAGTAGTCAACAAGTAACTCCATGCCTGATTTTGAAGCAAAACAGTATCCTTAATAATAGCATTTATACCATTAGTATAAATAGCAGACCCATTACGAGCAGTATTATAGTTGAAAATAGATTTTAATATTTGGTTATTATTACCATCAATAAATAATCCTCCACCAAGACCATCAATACCATTCGGCATCATATCAGAAGGATTAGCATGATTACAAGTGAAATTATTACTATATAAAACAGCATTACTTCCTTTTATAAATACTCCACCACCACGATTAGAAGCATTATTACCTGTGAAATTGGAATTCCGAACCTGAGCAGAAGCACCATCAATATAAACACCACCCCCATCAACAGCAAGATTATCATTAAAATTACATGTATTAACAAGAGCATTACTTCCTTTTATAAATACTCCACCAGCAACATTAAATGCATTATTATCTGTGAAGTTTGAATTCAAAATTTTAGCATTAATACCTTGAACATAAACACCAGCACCACTTGTTGCAATATTCTCATTAAAAATAGAATTAGTTATTTCTGCACGATCCCCTCTAACATAGATACCTGCACCAAAATTACTTGCATTATTCCCAGTAAAGTTACAAGAATCAACTTTAACACCATTACCATTAATATATATAGCAGCACCTTCAGGAGAAGTATTATTAATAAACCTACAATCAACAATCTCTAAATTAACATCTTCAGTGGAAAGACCTGATATTGCTCCACCATGTTCGAGTGCAGTATTATTAATAAAAGTACAGTTGTAGGCTCCACCACCATAATGGAAAAGAATGCCTCCTCCCCCACAATGATTTAAATCTCCAAGACCAACAAAATTATTAGTAAAAACAGAATTATTAACATGAACTTTACTACTAGTTCCTACAAAACAAATTGATGCACCATGTCCTCTTTCATTGTAATTATTATCAAACTTACAATTATCAACATATACCTGTCCAAAATGAGATGCGGGTAAATTTATTTGGAATCCTGTACCTGCACCAGCCACTTGGTGATTATCTTTGAATGTGCAGTTTAACACATTACCATTACCCCTCGCATAAAATCCTCCACCAACATTATATACACTACAATTTTTAAACTCACAATTCTGAATTAAAAAATTATCAGATACAATATATGCCCCACCACCAGAATAATATTTATTAATCGGAATTGAGGAAGGCATAGACTTACAGTTTTGTATGATGCAATTTATTAACTTAAAATTATTTAAAGATGACAATTGTGAATTACCCCATACTCGCAACCCACCACCATTATAATAATTTTGATAACTATTTTTTAAAGAAAGACCATTTGTAATTGTTAAATATTTAAGACAAACATTGTTAGCAGTTACACGAATTACATGATCCCTAGATAAAGAATCTAACACTGCCATTGTTGGGTCTGACACACTACTACCACCATAAATATTCAAAATTTTATTAACAACAATAGGATGCCCAGAACCAATAGAATAAACCTTCCCATCTAGAAAAATATTATCTCCAGAACTAGCAGAATTAATTGCAGCTTGTATATCTGCAAAAGTAGTTCCTGTTACATGAATATTTGCCGCTCTTAGATTTTCATTATTTGAGGGAGCTTTTAAAATGCTCGCGCCCCCCCCCCCTCGAGGTATTTTGACCATTATTCGTTGTCAAACCATTGGAAGAGGGATCATCATTTTGAACACTTACAACACTATCAGTATTACTTGTTGTAAGATCCTCATTATTATTCGTCATGTTTGTATCTTGTGCTGCTACAGCTGATACTAAAAACAAAAGTAATAGCAAACACGACAAATACATGACACTCTTATTATTTATTAACATTATACTTAAAACCTCATTATTTAATAATTATAATGATTATTAATTAAACAAACATTATTCTAAACTAAAAATGATTAGTCAAATAAAATATTGTTATATAATAATTAGTTACAATAAGAAAACATGAAAAATCATATAACTCAAATAAAAAAAAAGAAACAATGAACATATAATAGTTTATATAAAAAACACTCTAAAAAATAAGAACAATATGATTATTTACAATTTCTATATTTATTAAATCATGATATAAAAAATCTCATCTTTATTTTTATATAATAGACAATTACTTAATAATATTTTTATTGTCACCTTTTCTTAGCAATCATTAAAACATATATTAAATGAGACAATTAGTAATCATATTATTTTTACTAGCCTAACCAGAATAATATCCTATATTAAAATAATAAAGATAATATAAAATTTTTTTGAAATTCAATCATCCGAATCTGAATACACATTAATAATATCGCTATAAAATATTGATTTATATTTATCTGTCCAATTCATATAAAAAAGCTCGACCAATTATAATTAATTCATATAATATACAAATCATAAAAAAGCAAAATGTTTAATTTTCAAAAGCATCCCTACAATTATATAATTCATATTAACTTTTTTTATATAAGTATACAAAATCCATAAAGATATTATAACTATTATAAACATCTATACTTTCATATATATAAATAAATCGATGCCTATTTCAAAACTTTGTTGATTTTTAAAATCATGTTTACGATTGTCATTCCAAATTAAATCTTTGAGGCCAATTCATTTTAAAACACCTCATGCTGTCTTAAATATTCCTTTTCTGGATTTTAGCGTGGTTTTTTAAAAGGCATTTCAATGTTTGCTTGTGTTCTTCAATTTTATCTTTTAAATTGTAAATAAAGCTTTTATATCTGAGAGTGATTGATTTTCTAATAATTTTATAACTTACAGGTGAAAGGAGAGTGTAAAATTGGCGAATATTGAAAGAATAAAAAATTAAGAGTTTTAAAAAAGATACTCTTAAAATTTATGTTTTATTTTTTAAATTTTCTAACAGAAGTCATACTAATCATTAATAGAACCAGGAATAATGCGAATAATGGATTACCTGTTGCTCTTGAAGTATGCACTTTAATATCATGGCCATTATCTGTTTTAGTATGATTCTCTTTAATTATTATAGTTTTATTATTTGGGTTATGAGGATTTTCTTTAATTACTTCGGTTTTATTTTCAGCGGTTTTATTAGCAGTAATGTTTGAACCAGCAGTAACAATGTTTGTGAAATTTCCAGGCGTTAAAGTAGTAAATGATACGATAAATGATGCTGACTCACCAGGGTTTAAAATCCCCTGATAATAGAAATTATCTCCTTTTTGTTTCCAGTTATTACCAAAGAAACTATGGAATTTTAAACCTTTATAGCTATCCTCATGTACAAAAACATTTCCAAGTTTACAATCCCCAGTATTAGTTACGATAATTTTAAATGAAGTAATTTCGCCAACATTCACTACTGGATTTAAAGTGATTTTTTCCACATTTAGGCCAGGTTTATAAACTTCAGTAGTATTATTAGCGGTTTTGTTACCTGTTCCATTTGAACCTGCAACAACAACATTGGTCCAATTACCTGGACTAACCGTGTCAAAGACTATATTAAAGCTAACAGACTTGCCAACTTTTAAAATTCCACCATATATAAATCGACTATTATTATAAGACCAATTAATACCTTTAAATGAATTGTAAACTAAACCTTTAGGAATTTTTTCAACAACAAAGACATTGCCCAAATCACAATCACCAGTATTGCGAACAATAATTGTAAACACAGTCTGATTACTAATATAAACAGTTTTATTCAAAGATAATTTCTCAACAGCAATATCAGGTTTGATTACTTGAACGGTATCATTATCCTCATTGTTTGTATAGTTAGTTTCTAGTGTGCTTGTAGTTACTTTCGCAATATTCGTCCAATTTCCTACTTTAATAGCTATGGTTTCTATAGTGAAAGATATACTATTACCTGCAAGTAAAGTTCCAATATTCCAAATAAGATTACTAGAACTATTTTTTAATATAAATCCTTCTGGCAATGTATCATTTACAATTACATCAAATGCATCAATACTGCCGTTGTTCCAGACAGTAATGTTCCAAGACACTAAAGAACCATTAAGAACACATGATTCATTAGCAACCTTGCTGATTATAAGATCAGTTGGATTAACATAACTACAATTATATGTTAAAATAGACTGTCCTAGCGGAGTTAATGCAATGGAAAAATTAAAGATTTTTAAGGTTCCATTATCTAAGATTTTAGTATTATTCACATCCCCAACTCTTATAAACTTTAGCATCATCAAATAAATTATTAATAGAATTTAATTGAGTTAATGCAATAATGTCTTTAGATAAATATCCTTGATTATTGGTAAAATTAGAATCAGAAATAATAGCGTTTATTGAAAGAACCGCACCAGCAAAATTTCCAATATTGTCTGTAAAAGTAGAATTAAAAATTGATATATTATCGGCAGTTACTCCTGCACTTTTTCCCGCAATATTATTTTTAAATTTTGAATTTGAAATTTGTCCTTTCTCAGTGTACAAAATACCATATCTGCCATGATTGTTTGAGATGCATGAATTTGTAACTGTACTATTAGTTGCTTTAATTATTGCACGATACTCTGCAATGTTTCCTTCAATAAAAGAATCTGACATGATTAATACAGTAGACTGTATAATTGATGAAGGACCACTATTATTTACAAAGGTTGAATTATTTAAACTTAAATAACTAGTCCAAATAACTCCTGAATAACTTGTGTTTGTTTTAGATTGGGCAGAGTTATTGGTAAATTCGGTGTTGGTAATATTAACATATTTCCCTCCAAAAATACACCCCCCATAACAATCTCGGTTACTTATTACAGAGTTATTGGTAAATTTAGAATTTGTAATATCTATTGATTGATTATAATATCCTTCTGCATAAATACAGCCCCCATAACTTATATTTTCTCCCCTTGAAAAATTATTATCAAACTCGGAGTTTGAAATATTAATAAATCCACTACTACTATAAACAACTCCTCCTCTTTCTGCGAAGTTGTTAATAAAAATAGAACTATTAATATTAATTGATCCTCCAAAGAAAATGTTTCCATAAGATTTTGCGGAATTATTGATAAATCTACTATTGTTAATTGTCAAATTACGTCCAGTCATAGTATAAATAACTCCTCCATCACGGTTTGCAAAATTATTAATAAAATAGCAATTACTAATTTTTAAATTATTATTTGCAATAATGACTCCTCCATATCCTCCATTAATGGGGAGAGGATTAACAGAATTATTATTGAAATATGAATTGATAAGGGTTACATCTGTACATGCTGGTGCATAAATAGCTCCAGCACAAATTTAGCGAAATTATTTGTAAAATTTACATTATTAAAAGTGATATTATTTTTTACACTAATAAAATTACATGCTCCTCCCCATACATTAGAATTAGCATTAATTAAAGACAAGTTATTAATAATTAAATAATTAATAGATCTTGAATTTTTAAATATAGTACTTTCATGATTACCGTCAATGACAAAGTTATTTCCATTTATAACCAAATTCTTATTAATTTCAATTCCATTACTCAAACTACTGTCAACATGACTATTAAATTTATAATTCCTATATAAATCTAAAGTACCATTAGTATTTTGATTAATTAATTCTTTTAAATCAGTAAAAGAACCTTCATTTCTAGATAAAAGGGGACTATGCTCATTTTTTTCATCCATAATTGGTGCATTCATAGTTGATATATCATCATTAGTTAAATTGTTAATATCTGTTGCAGATGCTGTAGATATGATACAAAAAACAAAAGAAAATATTACGATTAATATAATTAATTTTTTTAATCTAATTTTAAAATCCTCATATTTTGTTAATTTAATTAAACAATCTCAGTTTAATATATATAACAGGGAATGCACCGTTACAGTACAATCCTTTCTATTATAAATATTAAAAGTAAGGTTTTATAAAATATTATTTGATTATTGCAAAAAGTTTTTTAAAAATTCTATTTTTGTGAATGACTAACAATTTTTATTATTTTTTGATATTAATTTTTTTATTTTTACTCAATTTAATGAAAAGTATTTTTAAATTCAAGTGCCAATATTGTATTTGAAATTTCACATCGTATTAAAAAAACATGTGTTATATAATTTAAATGAAGAATAAATATTAATATGAATAATAAAAATACTTATTTTTCGATTATCCATATGTTTTCAAAGTAATTAAATCTTTCGGATTATAAAGCACTTTCAAAAATTTTGTGGATTTTTAAAATTAATTATTCGATTTTCATTCCAAATTAAATTTTTGGGATAAATTCGTTTTAAAATACCCTGTGTTATCTTGAAAATTTGTTTTCTTGATTTTGACATTGTTTTTTTAAAAAGGATTGTCAATTTTGTTAGTTTTTTGGTATACCAAAAATTATCATGATGTATTTTCATTTTTTGATTGATTTTTGGGTTTTTTATGGGGGGAATTTCTTTCAATACATCTGTTTCGTAGATTTATCCACCACATTATCCATTTATGGTTCTTAAATTCGTTTTATATTTTGGTAGTGTTATTTTGAAGTATTAAATATAGAATATAAATATTTAAATAAACAGTGCCATCATAGCAATAGACAGTGACAGTATATTTCCAACGGGTTTTCATTGGCTCTGCATTTTATGGAATGTGAATTTATAAAAGGCTGCACCAGCAGCATGTACCATAACAAAGGAATTTCCGCCAAGGTCAAATAACTCTTCAATGATTTCAATGCATTTATCTGATCTTGGCAAATGTGTAATTAAAATTGGAAATTAGTTCTGTTTCATATCGCTCCTAATTAAATCATCCTCACCCATATCTTCAATATCAATATGTTCAAAACCCAATTAATCGTCTCTTAATCTTGTTTTAAATGAATTTGCATGAGCAAAGAAACCCTCATACTCAGCAATAGGAACAGATGTTTTAGACAATTCTTTTAAACCATCTTTAGTTAATCTTTGAACAGTTGGTTTTTTAATAAAAGCTTCAGTTGAAAGACCTGAATACATTTTAGCTCCCCCTCCGGTTGGAAGAACATGGTTTGTACCGGACCCATAATCTCCAGCGGCAACAGGAGAATAAGCTCCTAAAAAGATAGAACCTGCATTGTTAATGCATGATAGGATTTCATCATCATTTTTAGTAGTTATGATTAAATGTTCGGGAGCATATTCATTTGTAACCTGAATAGCTTCATCAAAAGTATCTGTAATAATAATTTTTCCGCTTTTAGACAGTGATTCCTCTATAATTTCACGTCTAGGTGCAATTTCCGTTAGTTTTTTAACATGTTCATCAACTTCAAAAGCCAAATTTTCACTATCAGTTACTAAAAAGCAGGAAGCATTAGGGTCATGTTCTGCTTGAGCTAATATATCTGTGGCTAAAAATTCAGGATTTGCAGACTCATCAGCTAAAATTAAGACTTCTGATGGACCTGCTGGAAACTCGATATCTACTTGTCCATAAACTAATTTTTTAGCGGCAGTAACGAATATATTTCCTGGCCCTACAATTTTTTCTACTTGACAAACAGATTCGGTTCCATAAGCCAGTGCAGCAATAGCCTGTGCTCCACCAACCTTATAAATTTCATCAGCACCTGCAATATCAGCAGCCACTAAAATAGCATCTAATATTTTGCCATCTTTTTGAGGTGGAGTTACACATACCACCTTTTCAACTCCTGCGATTTTAGCAGGTATTACAGTCATCAATATTGAAGAAGGATAAGCAGCTCTACCGCCGGGTATGTAACAGCCGGCTGAGTTAATAGGCCTTACAATTTGCCCTGCAACAATTCCTGGATTTACTTTCATTTCCCATTCAGTTGGAATTTGCTTTTTGTGAAATTTTTCAATGTTTGATGCTGCATTTTTTAAGGCAGTCAATAATTCATCATCTAAAGTATCATAAGCCTCTTTAATTTCATCTTTTGATACTTTTAAATTTTCTATTAGTACGCCATCAAATTTTTCTGTATATTTGCGAATAGCTTGATCCTTATCTACACGAACATTTTCTAAAATTTCAGATACGGTGCCTAAAACATTGTTGACGTCTTGTTCCGACCTTTTAACAGTCTCTTGTAAATTGATTTCAGAGTATTTTAATATTTCCATTTTGACACTACCTTAAAATAGCTCCAGTGTCTGCTGAGTGAACTAATTTTTGATATAACGCTAACCAACCTGAAACATCACTTTCAGGGTGTTTTACATCTTTTAATCTTGCTTCAATTTCTTCATCAGATAATTCTACATTGATAGATCTGTTTTCAATATCAATTTCAATTATATCTCCATTTTGAATTGCTGCAATTGGTCCATTTTCTCTTGTTTCAGGAGATACATGGCCAATACATGGCCCACGAGTTCCTCCAGAAAATCTTCCATCAGTTATTAATCCTACATCTTTAATATTCATTCCTGCAAGGGCAGATGTTGGATTTAACATTTCACGCATGCCCGGACCTCCTTTTGGACCCTCATATCTAATAACTACAATGTCACCTTCACCGATTTCATGACCAAATATAGCTTTTGTAACCTCTTCTTCAGAGTCATAAACTTTAGCAGGTCCTTTAAGATGCATTAAATGGTCTGCAACAGCACCTTTTTTAACAACACTACCATTAGGTGCTAAATTACCTTTAAGAATTGCAATACCTCCATCAGCATGAACCGGATTATCTAATGTATGGATTACATCAGTGTTTTTATTTTCAACAGTTTTTAAGTTTTCTTTAATGGTTTTACCTGTTACGGTTAATTGATCTGTGTTAATTTTATCTCCAAGAGTTTTAAGAACAGCCTGAATACCACCAGCTAAGTGCAAATCCATCATTGAATCTTCACCAGCAGGGGAAATAAGAGTGATATGAGGTACGTTTCTTGAAATTTCATCAAATAAATCCAAATCAACACTTAAACCTTCAACTTCACTAGCAATAGCTGGAATATGTAAAGCAGTATTAGATGATCCGCCTAAGGCCATATCAACTGCAATAGCATTGTTGAAAGATTCTTGGGTTAAAATATCTGACGGTTTAATATCTTGTTTAACCAATTCAATTATTTGGCGACCGGAGTTGTAAGCAATTTGATTGTTTTCTTCAGTTCTTGCATGTGTTGTAGCGCAATTTGGAAGAGATAGGCCAAATGTTTCAGTTATGCAAGCCATCGTATTAGCTGTAAACAGTCCAGAACAACTTCCAGCTCCAGGACAAGCACATCTTTCAAGTTCAAGTACTTCTTCTTCAGACATTTTACCTGCAGCATGTGCACCAACAGCTTCAAATACAGTAATTAAATCTGCTGGTTTGCCATCATATTCTCCAGATTCCATAGGTCCTCCAGTTACAACAATTGACGGAACATTCACTCTTGCTGCACCCATAATCATTCCAGGAACAACCTTATCACAACTTGGAATTAAAACCAAACCATCAAAAGCATGGCCTTTAGTCATAGACTCTACCGTAGCTGCAATAATTTCACGTGAAGGAAGGGAATATTTCATTCCTTCATGGTTCATACTAATTCCATCACAAACTGCCATTGTGTCGAATTCAAATGGAATTCCTCCAGCAGCTTCAATTCCATCTTTTACAAATTCAACCAGTTCTCTTAAGTGAATATGTCCCGGTACAATATCAGTGAAACTATTAGCAATACCAATAAATGGTTTTTCAAAATCATCATCTTTTAAACCACACGCTCTTAATAAAGACCTATGTGGGGCTCTTTGAATTCCATTTTTTACACTATCACTTTTCATTTAATCACACAATTTAATCAATTCAGTATTATATATGGAATTAATATGTTTTAAAATATTTGCAAAAAAAACATGGCTCTTTCAAAAACATTAATTAAATATAAGAACACATATTATTACTTATGACCACACTAGAAAAAATGAAAATTCTAACAGATTCGGCACAATATGATTTATGTGACTATGTAAGTCATCATAAAAGCTCACAAGTAAATCTTCCAGGAATATATGAAGCTATTGGTCATAATGGATGTAAGATTCCTCTTTTCAAAACACTGCAAACTAATAAATGTAAAAATGATTGTAAATACTGCATTAACCAATCAAAAAGAAATTTTACCAGATTAGAACTTTCACCTGAAGAGCTTGCAAAAGCATTTCTTGGATATTATAACAGAGGATTAGTTAATGGATTGTTTTTAAGTTCGGGAATTTCAAGTGATGTAGAATCTACTATGGAAAACCAAATAGAAACTGTCCATCTTTTAAGGAAAAAATATGGATATGATGATTATATTCATTTAAAAATAGTACCTGGAGCAAGTAAAGACTCAATTAAAAGAGCAATGGCTCTAGCAAACAGAGTTAGTATAAATATTGAAGCTGCAACACCTTCAGGACTTGCAGAACTATCATCTACAAAGGATTATAATAAAGATATATTGAAAAGATTATCCTGGATAAATAATCTACAACATAAAAGCACCACATATCCAAATTCTACTCACACTACACAATTAATTATTGGAGCAAACAATGAAAGTGATAGGGAAATACTTAGTAGAATGGAAAAAATATACAAAAAATCAGAATTAAAAAGAACATATTTCTCAGCATTTACTCCTGTTCAAGAAACTGAATTTTCAAATAAAGAATCATGTTCAACTGATAGAACATCAAAACTTTATAATGCTGATAGTTTACTGAATGACTATCACTACGATGTTAAAGAGTTAGTTTTTGATGATAATGATAATTTATTATTAACCCAAGATCCGAAAATTCTAGCTGCAGAAAATATGAATATTTTCCCTGTAGAAATCAACAGAGCTCCACTTATAGAATTGATAAGAGTTCCAGGAATTGGTATGAAATCAGCTCGTGAAATCATATCTATTCGTAAAAAAATACCATTCTCCAATAAAGAACAGTTGAGAAAATTAGGTGTTGTAGTTGATAGAGCTGAACCTTATATAAAAATAAGTGGCGAATATCAAACAACTTTTGGTTTTTAGACTGTGGGTATTATTAAATGAGTTTTAGAGAAAAATGTTTTTAAAATAATTTATCATTAAATTAATGAAATAATAGAAAAAAAATTAGAAACAATAGATTATATTAAATCTATTGATAATGATTTCAAGTGTAAAACATATTATACGATACATTTAATTTTCATCGAATAATGCCCAAATTTCAGGATATTTTTTAGAAACAACTTCTTCAATTAAAACAGAAGCTTCTTTAGAAATGCTAAATTCCGGCTCAGTTTTTCTTAAATATCTAAATACCGCAGAAGATTTTGAAGACCATAAGGTAATCCTTGGATTTTTATCAACAATCTTTTTAACTTCTTCTACATGTTTTTGTTGGATTTCAAGTTCATGTGATGTTTGTAGAGAACCTTCACTGCTTTTATCACCAGATAAATTTTCAGATGATTCACTGCCCTCTTGAGTTTCTTCATCTGTTTTTTCCTCTGGACTCTCTTCTTTGACTCCTCCACTTCCTTCTGAAGTTGAATTATCTTTTTTATCATCACTATCGGCTACAATTTCTTCTTTATCCTCTTGTTTAGATTCTGTATTCTCGATATCGTCTTGTGTAGATTTTATATCCTTAACTTCTTCAACAGCATCTTGTTTATTTTCTATATCATCAACAGCATCATCATCATTTTCTTTAAGCATGTCTTCAAGAGATTGAGGTGAATTACTATCAAAATCTTCATTATAAAAATCTGGAATTAATGAATCTAAACCTTTTCCAAGTCCTTTTCTAACCATTATGCACCACTCTCACTCTTTTCTGAATTTTTTACAATTTTAGATTGAGACTTGTCATTAATATCTATTTTTGATTTAGCTTCATTCAAACTAAGGTTTTCATCTCTTTGAATAATTTCTTTAGCTAATCTAAGATACGCTTTTGTTCCAGTACTTTCTGGATCGTAAACTAAACAAGGTTTACCGAAACTAGGTGCTTCAGCTAATCTAATATTTCTTGGAATGATAGTTTTAAACAGCAGATCAGTTCCGCCAAAATAATTTTTAAGTTCTTTGTAAACGTCTTTACTAAGTCGAGTTCTTTTATCAAATAGAGTGAGGAGAATTCCTTTAATTGGAGTGGGACTTCTAAGTCTTTTTTCAACTAATTTTATTGTATTAATTAAATCTGCTACCCCTTCAAGTGCATAATACTCAGCTTGAATAGGGATTAATACACTATCGGAAGCTACTAATGCATTAACGGTTATTACACCTAATGAAGGAGGTAAATCGATGAATATATAGTCAAATAATGGTACAACCTCTTCAAGAGTTTCTTTTAAAATTATATGATAATTTTCACGTTGAGAAAGCTCCATTCCGGCACCACTAAGGGATATGTTACTTGGGATAATAAACAAATTTTTAATAAACGTAGGAATTGTTGCTTTTTTTACATTTATATCCCCAATGATAGCATCATATATTGTATTTTCTATTTTAGTTTTATCAATGCCAAAACTTGTAGTAGCATTAGCTTGAGGATCCATGTCCACAACTAAAACAGATTCACCCATTACCGCTAGGGATGTTGCAGTATTTACAACAGTTGTTGTCTTACCGCATCCTCCTTTTTGATTCATCACTGCAATTACTTCACTCATTAAAGAATTCTCCTAAATTTGATAAGTTTTAAGTTAATAGTTATGAGTTATAACTTAAAAATTCAAAATGCTAAAGAATAACATTTAAGTTATCCAGTATAAGTTAAAAGAAATAAGTCATATCTTTCAATTTAAAACTTAAATGAAATAACTTATCAGTTCTAACTTCTAAGGGATAGGAATTAAGTTTTAAGTTAAAACTTCTAAATTATAAAAAATAAGTTTTAAGAAATAACTTATCATAACTAACTTTTAACAAATAAGTTATATTTTATAACTTCTTCCTTATAAATTATTTGTTTTCACAAATAAGTTATTAGTTATTCGTTAACACTTATAAGTTATAACTAATGAATTAAAAGTAATAAGTTAAAAGTTATAAGTTATAACTAAAAAAATATAAAAAAATAAAAAAGGATTATTTAGCATCAGGCATATTACCTTCAAAATAGCTAGCATATCCTTTTAAATCTAACATTCCATGACCGGAGAAGTTTACAACAATAGTTTTTTCCTCACCAGTTTTTTTACATTTCAATGCCTCATCAATGGCTATTTTAATAGCATGAGTAGTTTCAGGAGCAGGTAGAACACCTTCATTGCGAGCAAAAGTAATTCCTGCTTCAAATACCTCTCTTTGATGGGCAGATCTAGGTTCAATATACCCTTCTTTAGTTAAAAGGGAAACCTGTGGAGACATTCCATGGTATCTTAATCCACCAGCATGAACTGCTGGAGCTACAAAGTCGTGGCCTAACGTGAACATCTTAAGCATTGGAGTAAATCCACTTACATCACCAAAATCATATTCATAACTACCTTTGGTTAATGTAGGGCAAGCACTTGGTTCAACAGCAATGAACTGGGTATCTGATTTGCCATCGATTTTATCTTTTATAAACGGGAATAAAAACCCAGAAAGATTACTTCCACCACCAGCACAAGCAATCATGACATCTGGAGTTTCATCTGCAATTTCCAATTGTTTTTTAAGTTCTTGACCAATGATTGATTGATGTAGCATTACATGGTTAAGAACACTGCCTAATGTGTATTTGACTTCTTCATTTTCCAGTGCTTCTTCCATAGCTTCTGAAATTGCAACACCAAGTGAACCTGGGTGATCAGGATTTTTGGCTAAAATTTCACGTCCAATCTTAGTATTTTCACTAGGGGATGCATAAACGTTACCGTTATAGATATTCATGATATTTTTTCTATCAGGCTTTTGATTAAAGGAAACTTTAACCATGTAAACTGTACAATCTAAATCTAAAAGGTTACATGCAAGAGATAAAGCGGTTCCCCATTGTCCTGCACCGGTTTCAGTAGTCAATCTTTCAACACCCTCTTTTTTGGCAAAGTATGCTTGAGGTATTGCTGAATTTAGCTTATGCGAACCCGTTGGAGAAGTATCTTCCCGTTTATAATAAATTTTAGCAGGAGTATTGAGGTACTCTTCCAATTTAGTAGCTCTAAATAAAGGAGAAGGCCTTCCCATTTGCATGTAAAGTTTTCTAACCTCTTTAGGTATTTTGATATATCTTTCTTGTGAAAACTCTTGTTCTAAACCTGCTCTGGTAAATGCTTTTTGAAGTGAAGCAATTTGATCTCTTCCTTCACTATTTTTAGGCATTGGAAGTTCAACAGGTAAGTCAGCATTAATATTGTACCATTCCTTAGGCACTTCATTTGAGTTTAAAGTTATTTTGTAATTCATACTAATAATTACATTAATGTACTATATAAAGGTTTGTTGTACAAATGTGTACACTTTAATTATTAATAATATAAACAACAATAATGTTTAACCATGAGAATTTTAGCTATTGATGTTGGAACTGGAACTCAAGATATGATGATTTATGATAGTGAAAAAGAATTAGAAAACGCTATTAAACTTGTTCTTCCATCCCCTCACCTATATATCTCTCAACAAATAAGAGAAATTGAAAATGACATTTACTTTGAAGGAGAAATAATGGGTGGAGGAAAAATTAAACGTTCTATTTTAGAGCACATGGATAAAGGTTATAATGTAGTAATGGAACCTGTGTGTGCTAAGACAATTCGTGACAACCTAGAACAGGTTAAATCATTTGGAATAGAACTATCAGATGATTCAAAAGATTATTCGACCTATTCAAAAATCTCCATGGGAGATATAAACATTACAAAATTATCCAAATTTTTACTTGGATATGATTTGGAATTTGATTTTGATGAAATTGCAATTGCAGTACAGGATCATGGTTATAATGAAAATATGGGAGACAGAGATTTTAGATTCGAAAAAATAAGAGAAAAAATCTCAGAACCTATTTCCCCATTGGAATTTGGATTTAGAGACAATTTACCTGAATATTTGACAAGAATGCAGGCTGTGCGAAGAATCTTGAAAAATGAAGGCATCACTAAAACACCATTATTAATGGATACAAAATTTGCTTCAATAGCTGGAATGTGTTTTGACGAAGTAGCTAAAAAATTAAATAGTTTTATTGTAATAGATATTGGAAATGGCCATACAACAGCAGCATCAATCGAAGATGGTAAAATTCAAGGAGTATTTGAACATCATACCTCCAGTTTAACAGACGAATCCCTTGAAAGATACATAAAACGTTTAGCTTCTGGTGAAATTACTAATGAAGAAGTTTATAATGACCATGGACATGGCGCACATGTATTAAATCCAATATCAAAAATTGAGAGAGTTATTGTTAGCGGACCTAAAAGAGAGCTAATAGAAAAAACAAATCTAGATTGGCATCATGCTGCTCCCGGTGGAGATGTTATGATGACCGGAACAATTGGCTTGATTAAAACAATTCAAGGATAGATAAAATGCTTAAGATGGACTCCCATATTCACAGTGAATACTCTCCCGATTCCAACTCAAAAATTGATGATATTTTAAAAACCGCACAAAAGGAAAATATTGACATAATAGCTATAAGTGATCACAATACCGTTGATGGAACTAGCGAAGTTTTGGCAAAAACTAGGAACACCGATATACTAGCAATTCCGTCAATAGAAATCTCTTCCACACTCGGCCATATTCTTGGTTTCGGGTGTGAGGAAAACATACCTAGAGACTTATCACCTGAAGAAACAATAGATAAAATTCATGATTTGGGAGGTCTTGCAATAATACCTCATCCATATTGTTTTTATAGACACGGCCTTTTATGTAAAATTGATTACAAGAACTTGAAAATTGATGCGATAGAAACTAAAAATGCAAGATTTATTATTGGATATTGCAACAATAAAGCAAAAAAATTAGCAAAAAAGGAAAACATTCCAACATTAGGTGCTAGTGATGCACACTACTGGAAATTTGTCGGTGATTGTTTTAGTTTAATTGATTGTGAAAAAGATATAGACAGTGTCTTAAAAGCTATATTAAAAAGTAATGTAGAGGCTCATGGAAAAGGAACTTCAAACATATTGCTTTCAAAATACCTCTTTGAAAGAAATGTATTAAAGAGATTTTGATAAAACTCTTTGTTTATCTTATAACCCTCATCAACACCATATAATACATTATTGCTTCATTCTATTTTTAAAATCAGAATTAAAATAACATTTAAACATATCCTGTTTGTTCTAAGTGCATGCATGAAAATATCTAAATTACGCTCTTTTAATTAACAATAATTTATTCATGGAATCAAGAACTGCTAAAATACTGGCCATAACAATGTCCTGATTAGTGGATCTGCCGGTTGATTTGTTGTCATCTGAATCTGAACTGATAACGAATACCTCAGCTAATGCATCAGTACCTCCGGTGATAGCTTCTAGATTATATTCTTCAAGTTTAATATCAACGGTGTCCTTAACCAATAAACGAATTGCATTTAAAGCGGCATCAACCGGACCTACACCAGTGCTTGAAGCCTCTTTTTCATTCCCATCAATTTCCAATTTAACTGTTGCAGTGGGAGAAACATTGCCTCCCATTGAAATGCTTAAACCTTTCATAATGATTGGAGTTTCACGAGCAGATCCAAGTTCAGTAATGGCAATAGCAACCAAATCATCATCAGTAACACATTTGCCACTATCCCCTAAAGATTTAATTTCACTGAAAACCTTTTCAAATTGCTTATCATTTAAATCAATGTGATATTTTTTTAATTTTGATTTTAAAGCATTGGCTCCAGTATGTTTTCCTAAAACGATTCTTCTAGAATGACCTACCATTTCAGGTGACATTGGTTCATAAGTAGAAGCATTATTTAAAATACCATGAACATGAATGCCAGATTCATGGGCAAAAGCATTGGCTCCAACAATAGGTTTGTTAACAGGCATTTTTACTCCGGTTAAACGTCCAACCAAATTAGATAAACTATATAATCTTGTTGTATCAAGTCCCAAATCAATATCATATGAAGCTTTAAGAGTCATGACTAACTCCTCTAAAGAGCAATTACCTGTTCTCTCACCTAAACCATTGACAGTGACATGTGCCTGATTAACACCGCATTCAATAGCTGTCAAAGTATTTGCAGTTGCTAAACCAAAATCATTGTGGAAATGGACACTTAAAGGGATTTTGAAACTATCCTTTAAATCTGTGATTAATTCATGAGTTAAAATTGGAGTTAAAATACCGACTGTGTCAGGAACATCTAAAAAGTCAGCTCCTGAACTTACAACCTCTCTGTAAACTTCAACTAAAAAATCCCTTTCTGTTCTTGTTGCATCTTCAGCTGAAAACTCAACAGTCAAACCATGGTCTTTTCCATATTCAACAGCCTCGCAAGCTTTTGCTATAATTTCTGATTTAGACATTTTCAATTTATAATCACGATGCAATGGGGAAGTACCTATAAAAGTATGAATATATTCTAAATCAGCATCAAGAACTGCATCAACATCACTTTTAAGAGACCTTGAAAGACCAACCAAAGTAGAATCCAAATCTAGAGATTTGATTTTTCTTGCAGATTCAATTTCGCCTTTTGAAGAAGCTGGAAACCCCACTTCTATTTTATCAACCCCTAAGTTATTGAGTTTTTGAGCGATTTGGATTTTCTCATCAACAGTTAGTGCAACACCGGGTGTCTGCTCACCGTCTCTTAAGGTTGTATCAAAAATATAAATTTTTTCAGACAAATTCATATTTTCTTTTTTTAATGTTTCTATATTTTTCATAAATACTCCACCTTTAAGAATATTATATAATAATTTAATATAAATACATTACAAATACATTAATATGAAACTTGGTTTTACAACACTAGCTGTGTTCATGGAAGATAACAATAAAATCATAGACCTGGCAAAAAAACACGGATTTGAAATAATTGAGATTTTAGGTGAAGATCCCTTTTATGAAAATGACAATGGTGAGTTTAAAGACTGCGGTCTTGATGTGAGAATTCATGCTGCAACAGTTGACATAAACATAGCAAGTCTAAACAAAGGGATAAGACTGGAAAGTGTTAAACAAATGATTGAATGTGGACACTATGCTGAAAGCATTAATGCGAATACAATAACTGTGCATCCTGGAATCATTGGAAGAAATGAGCCTCATCTTAGGAAATGGGCACTTGAATATGCTGTTGAAAGTATTGGGGAGATAATTGACAATACCAATGTTGAAATTTCGGTTGAAAACATGCCGGTCAATGGAAAATTTTTAGGCAATAAAGTTGAAGAAATTGAGATGATTCAAAAAGAAACTGGGTGCTGTTTGACAATTGACACCGGTCATGGAAACACATGCGGAAACCTTGAAGAAATGTTATCTTTAAAAAATATCAGCTATTGTCACTTAAATGATAATGATGGTAAAAAAGATCAACATATTACCTTAGGCAAAGGTACACTTGATTTGAATTTGCTTAAAAAAATAGATACAGCAATTATCGAATTAAACAACTTTGATAATGTCTTAAAAAGTAAAAAAGTCATTGAAAACTTATAATTAATTATTTTTTTATAAGTTATTAGATATAAGTTATAAGTTAAAATAGCTAAAAAAATAAAGTTAAAAATCAATATTGGTGACTTCAAAAATATCATTTATAACATAATCCGTCTTATCCAACATCTTTGGAGATACTTCTTCCTGTTGCTCGATTGTTAAAACACTAATATCCGCTTTTTTAAAGGCTAAAATATCATTAAGACCATCTCCAACCATCATGACTTTATAACCTCCTTCTTTTAGAATAGAAACAACTTCACATTTGCCTCTTGTAGAAACAGTTCCATATGCATTTTCTTCGGGAACATCTAACATGTTAGCCAATTTATTAATTGCTCCCTTTCTATCTCCTGATGCAATATATATTTCAATGCCGCGGGACTTTAATATTTCAATCGTTTCTAAAACTTTTGGGAAAAATTTGCCTGCTGAAGTAATGGTATATGCAACCTGGCCCAAATCCATGTCAACAATTAAAGCTGACCCGTTGCACAATTCCATAGTAGGAATCTTTTCACGTAAAATATCGAATCCGTCGGTGATATCATAGATTGCAGCTGTTTTTTCATTGTCAAGAATTTCTTTAACTTCCGCCTTAGAAACCTGCTTGGTAGAGAAACTAATGTCAAAATCAATATTGAATTGTTTAATAACATCTGAAATTAAAGTATTTTGATCAAGTTCCAAGAGTTTGTTAGTATTGAATTGAAGAACAACTAAAGCAAGAGCGTCTGCCGCTTCTATAATTTCCAAAGAATTAATATCCGTAAATACATTACCATTTAACACATCTTTAATAACCCTATACCTTTCAATCAATGTTCCTGAGTTATCAAACACCACTGCCTTTTTCATGATTATAATACTATTTAAAAAAATATTTAAAATTTGTGAAAAAGTTTTCATTTAAAAACTAGGTGATTTCTTTAAACAAGTTTTTCATGACGTTTTGGTTGATTTTTATAATTTAAAGCCAATACATCCACTATCTTGAAATGATTTAAGTGGGTAAATTAATCAAAAAATAATCTGTCACAAGACTAAATGAGTGTAAAAAAGCAACTTTATAAACCTTGAAAAATAGAGTAATAGTATTATAATTTACGATTATTAAGGTGTTTTAATGAACGTTATTGAAAAATTAAACTCCATTAAACATGGAGAAATGACAGCTAAAGAAAATGTTGAAGGTTTCATTAAAGTTATCGATGAAAATAACGAAGAAATTAATGCATTTATTGAATTAAACAAAGAAAATGCATTGAAACAAGCGGAAGCTATTGATGAAAAAATAGCAAAAGGCGATGAAGTTGGTACTTTGGCTGGATTAGTATTTGGTATAAAAGCAAACATTAATGTTGAAGATTTAATTATTTCTGCAGCTTCCAAAACCTTAGAAGATTATATTGGAAGTTATAACGCAACTGCTGTTGAAGAAATCCTTTCTGAAGATGGTATAATCATTGGTATATTGAATATGGATGAATTTGCAGCAGGAAGTTCAACCGAAACTTCTTACTATGGACCTACTCAAAACCCGGCGGCCATGGGCAGGATTCCTGGAGGTTCCTCTGGTGGTTGTGCGGCAGCTATTGCAGCTCAAATGTGTGATATATCCATTGGTTCGGATACTGGAGGATCCATTAGAAATCCTGCATCTCACTGTGGTGTTATTGGATTCAAACCAACATATGGTGCTGTTTCAAGACAAGGTTTACTTGACTTATCAATGAGTCTGGATCAAATTGGACCTTTGGCAAATGATGTGAGTGGAATTGCACTAGCATTAAATACTATTGCAAAATATGACCAAACTGAATGTACAACTCTCAACTGGGATAAACCGGACTTTACTGAAGTATTAAAAGACACTTCCTTAGAAGGTATGAAAATAGCTGTATGTAAAGAATTTATTGAGGTTACAGATGATGAAATTAACGCAACTGTAAATAAAGCCATTAATAAATTAGTTGAAGCTGGTGCTGAACTTGTTGAAATGAGTTTTGATTATATTGATTTGTGTTTACCTACTTACTACTTAATTAACTATGTAGAATTCTTCTCTGCTACTAGAAAATATGATGGAAGGGATTATGGTTCTAGAATCGAAGATGTATGTGGAAATGAAGTATTAAGAAGAATTAAAATTGGTTCACATATTGCAGAAGCTGAATTTAGTGGAAAATATTATAAACAGGCATTAAAAGCAAGGTCTGTAATCAGAGGAGAAATTACCTCAATGCTTGAAAATGTTGATTTAATTGTTGGTCCTACTGTTCCTAAACTTCCTCATGAAATTGGTGAAAAGTTAGAGCCTATGGAAATGTATGCCTACGATATTTTAACAGTGATAGCCAATCTAGCAGGTATTCCGGCAGCAAGCATCCCTGCAGGTGAAGTGGATTCTATTCCTGTTGGTTTGCAAATTCAAGCAAAACCATTAGATGATTTAAAAATTATTAAGGCCATGAGTGTTTTTGAAAACACAAAATAAACCATTTCAAAGTTTTGTCTTCAAAAGCAATATTACTCTGATGGGACTTTCCCATCTGCATATTTTTTTAATTAATTGATTTATAGATAATCCATTATTCCTTTTATTTTATCAAAAGAACTGCTGTCGTACTAATGAATAACAATGACTCTTCAACCACTGCTTTTTTCTACTGAATTACCTAAAATACATGTAGTTTTAATCCATTTCATCAATTATTTATGCAATTCATGAATTCACATTTCTCTATAGGATCTTAAGCATTTCTGTTTAAATAATAAAAGCTGAAAGTTAAAGAGCTTTTTTAGGTATAATTGAACTTGAACTTTTTTGAAAATTATATAAATTTCATGATTTTTTACACTTGAAATATACCTTTAAATATTATACTAATAAAAAACAATAGAGTAGTAGAGGTTATTTTATGACAAAGATTGGACTTGCCTATATTAATGGAGCTGTTCCAGGATTTGAAGATTTTGGAAACTTGCCAACCGATGTTGTAGGTGAAAACGGATTAGTTAATGGTAATAAAGCTTCAAAAGAACTTGATGCATTAATAATACCTGGTGGAACATTAATTGAATCAAATGAGATTGATATTCCATTAAACAGAGAAATTAAACATATGGCACGTGATGGAAAACCTATTATTGGCATATGTGCAGGATTTCAATTATTATCAAATCAAATAGATATCGGCCGTAAATCTCCGGTGCCGATTCTTAAAGAAGGTCTTGGAATAATTGATGTTGATTTCTCACCATTGATTACAAGTGACCGTGTAGTTGCAAAAGTATATAATAACTCATTTTTAGTAAAAAACCAAAAAGAAGATGTGACTGGTTTTCATACTCACACTTATGGTAAAGTAGAAGGTGATGCTAAAATTCTGTTTTATTCAAAAGTTCAAAGAATGAATTATGGCGACACTAACAAAAAAGGTGATTATAACCTCTTTTCAGGTGCATGTAACGATGATGGCAATGTTATAGGAACAATGATTCATGGAATTTTAGATGAAAATCCGATTATTGTAAACAATCTATTAGAACAAATAGATGCTACAAATACTGATGAAATTTACAATAGAAACAAGGAGGTTAAAAAATATTTAAAAGGTGAGATCGGAATCAATACAGGTATTAAAATACCGTCGATTAAAGGAAATAAAATGCCAAAATACTTAATGATCGGAAGTAATGGGTCTGACTCTGGCAAGACTTTCATTTTAACCGGTCTTGCAGGTGCATTAACAAAAAGAGGTTATAAAGTAGCCCTTCTAAAAGTAGGTCCAGATGTACGTGACATTATACCTGGATTATATTTGACCAAAGGAAAAATGGAGGACTTCGCATCTGTCAAAATTGGACATTTAGGTTGGGCAGATATTGAATCTACAATAGACAGGTTGAATAATTCGGACTATGATATTGTACTTATTGAAGGAGTAATGAGCGTGTTTACTGGTATTTTAAATGAAAAAGTTCCTTTTTCAGCTGCTGAAATTGCAATGTCATCAAATATACCTATGATTCTTGCATCAGGCGTGAATAAAGGTGGAATTGAATCTGCAGCAATCGATTTAGTTTCCCATGCGAATATGCTGGAAAAACTTGGAGTTTCAGTAGAAGCAATTTTACTTAACAAGGTCTACAATGATAAGATATTTGATAATGTAGTTCCTTATATTAAAAACAACACACATGTTGAAAATGTTTTAAAACTTCCAAAATTAAAATCTGGAGATATGCGTGGATTTATTCCAGAAGTTGAAATAAGATATGATTTATTTACTTCACATGCAATGGATTTAATAGAAAATAACTTAGATATCGATTCAGTAATTAATATGGCCCATGAAGTTGAATTTAATAAAATTTACTCATTTGATGAAATTAAAAGTAAGGTGATATAATGGCACTTAATTTAAGTCCTGAAAAAGGAGTCAAACTAACTAAAAAAGACAAAACTCATATTTTAAAAAAAATGAAGCATGGTTGGAAAGCAACTTGTTTAATACCGGAATATACTTTTGACGGTGAAGGCAATATTCAAATAGCTTCCGATAAAAATCGTCGTGCTGTAAAAATTGTAAAAATTTTAGATGATGGAATTCACATTGAAAAAGCACTTAAAAATAAAACATTGAGAATATCATATGATAAAGTAGTTGAAATAAACAATTCAAAAGAAGTTCGTGACGGTTTAGAAATTAAAATGAGAGACGGAAAATACGTCTCATTCAGCATTTATAATTCCTATAAAATTAAACAAAATACAAAATTTATTTCAGATTATATAGCTAGTAAAAGCTAGCTATTCTTTTAAATATTCATTGATGATGTCTTCGCCTTTAAGCAATATAAGATTGTTTTTTTCTGCATATTTACAAGCATCGGATATTGAAGTGGCTTTTCCGGTTTCACCATCCATCATCTCACAAACCACACAAACAGGAGTAACTCCAGCCATTTCACATAATGCAAGGCCGATTTCAGTATGTCCCTGCCTATTTTTAACAAGTCCATCTGCTCCTCTTAAAAGACACACATGACCTGGGGATCTAAATGTTGCACCGAATTCATCAAATCTTTTTTCCTTCATCATTAAAGCCATGTCACTTATGGTTCTTGCTCTGTCATAATCTGTTACGCCAGTGAAAGATTTTCTGTGATTAACCCAAATGGAAAATGATGACCTATCATCATATGGAATATCATTTGGTGCAAGTTCACTAAGTTCTGGATATTTTTCACTAGCTGCTTGCATAATGTCAACCATAAACGGCAAATGAATTTCATCACAAAAATCAGAATGCAGGCAATTGCAGATTAAACCACCAGCATCATTTCTCATGGTTGCAATTGATTTAGGATTTACAAATTCAGAAGCGATAATCATATCAACTTCCCCTTCCCTATCATCATCATCGAAAACCAGTACAAATTCTCCATTTCTAATTGCTTCGAAAGCTTTCTCTAATTTTGTTTCATGATTCATAGTAATATCTCCTTATTTACTAGAACCAGGGCTAAAAATAACTATTATCTTCTCTTTCATCCGGACTATCACCGTCGGTTTTGGAATCTCACCAAATCAACACCGTTGTGCTCGTGGACTTATTTTTTTAAAATCACCACCGGTGGAGACTTTCACTCCGCCCTGAGAACGTATTATCAAATATATTATTAATAGATAAAATACTTTATGGTATTACAAAAAAAACTCTATTGATAAAATGTCACCATCCTTAATAGATTTTATATCCCTTAGCTTATCCTTGCATATAAATTCCAAATAATTTTCTTCATGAGTTGTTTTAGCTGGAAACACAATAGCTCCTTTAATTTCATCATTTAAAATGGCTTTAATATATTTTACAGCACCAAAACCTTCATCAGGTTTTATTAAGTTTTTACAATTGTTTTTCAGTTCATTTATATTGTCTAAATACTTTTCATTAATAATTAAATTTAATGTTCCAGGAAATGGTATAAATCCCAAATTTTTTTCAAACTCTTTAGTGTAAAATTCCTGTGATAAAAAATATGCCGCTTTTCCAAAACCCGTTGTAACTTCACCCTCAATTTTCATCAAATACCTTCCAATTAAATTACATAAATAGACAAGACTATAAAAAATTTTTACCATATCTTCAATTAAACAATATTAAAATATTAAACACTTAAATATTATCTGAGAAATATAGATTCAATACTAATAATTAATTATTTTTGATTAATAAATATTTTTGAAGAAATTTATTTAACAATAAAAAAACATAACAAGTTATTAATAAAAATTTTACAGGGTAATGGAAATGGAAATAAAAACTATCTCAACAGATGTATTAATTATCGGATCTGGCGGAGCAGGTTCAAGGGCAGCTATTGAAGTTGATGATTCAGGTTTAAAAGCAATAATTGTGTCAAAAGGTCTGTCATTTAGGTCTGGCTGTACCGGAATGGCAGAAGGAGGATACAATGCAGTATTCAAAACTGTTGATAAAGACGACTCAACTGATGCACATATATTTGACACATTAAAAGGTGGAAGCTATTTAAATGATGAAAAATTAGTCGAAATTCTTGTAAATGAATCTCCGAAAAGGCTAATTGACCTTGAAAACTACGGCGCATTATTTGACCGTCAAGAATCAGGAAAAATAGACCAAAGACCTTTTGGAGGTCAAACCTATAGAAGAACTTGTTATCAGGGAGATAGAACTGGTGCAGAATTATTAAATGCACTTAAAGAAGAAATTATTAAAAGAGACATTGAATGTATCGAAGAGGTTATGATATCCTCTTTAGTTAGTGATAAAAACCAAGTTATCGGTGCAATAGGCCTTAGATTAAAAGATTCCACCATAATATACTTTAAAGCTAAAGCCGTTATCCTTGCAAGTGGAGGAGCTGGACAATTATACCCTGTAACATCCAATACCTTTCAAAAAAACGGAGATGGTTATGCAATAGCTTATCATGCTGGAGCTGATCTATTAGATATGGAACAAGTGCAATTTCACCCAACGGGTATGGTAGCACCGGAATCCAAAAAAGGAGTGCTTGTTACAGAAGCTGTAAGGGCAGAAGGGGGAAAACTCATAAACCGTGATGGTGAAAGATTCATGAGTAAATATGCTCCTGAAAAAATGGAATTGGCAACACGTGATGTTGTTGCAAGATCTATCTATCAGGAAATCGTAGAAGGTAGGGGAACTGAAAATGGTGGAGTATACCTTGATATTTCACATTTAGATGATGAGTATATTGAAGAAAAATTAGAAACAATGGTTTTACAATTTGAAAATGTTGGTGTAGATATTAAGCATGGCCCAATTGAAGTTGCTCCAACAGCACATCACTTTATGGGTGGTTTGAAAATCAATCCTGATGCATCAACTTCATTAAAAAATCTTTTTGGAGCGGGTGAAGTCTGTGGAGGAGTTCATGGAGCTAACCGTTTAGGTGGAAATGCTTTAGCTGATACCCAAGTATTCGGTAAAATCGCAGGTGAAAGTGCAAGTGAAATAGCTAAAACAACTGAACTGAAAAGCAACTATGAAATGGTTAAAGCAGAAGCATCAAGAATAGAATCTTTAATCAAAAAAGGTTCGATTAAACCAAAAGAATTTAAAAATAATATTAAAAAATTGATGTGGGAAAAAGTAGCTATTGTACGTGACGAAAAAACCTTAAATGAAGCATTAGCCCAACTTCAGGAAATGAAAAAAGAAATTGTTAATTTAGATGTTAAAAATACAAAGCAATATAATGATGATCTATTAACCGTGTTGGAAATAATTAATATGGTCGATATCTGTATTTTAACTGTGAAATCAGCAATATTGAGAAAAGAAAGTCGTGGGGCACATTATAGAAGCGATTTTCCTGAAACCAAAGATGAATGGAAAAAGAGCATAGTAATAAATAAAAATGAAATAAAATTCGAAGCTAGATAGCTTCTTTTAATTCTTTTATAGCTTGTCTGGCTTTGGCATAAATTTCATCTTCATCTAAAGTAGTTAATTTTTTATTTTCCATTAAAATTTTACCATTGCAAATAGTGGTGTCAACATTAGAACCGTTTGCTGAATAAACAATATTAGATGACAAAGCCGAACTATCTGGTGTCATATTAGCTGAAGCCGTGTCAATTAAAATAAGGTCTGCTTTTTTGCCGACTTCAATAGAACCAACCTCCTCACTTAAACCTAAAGCTTCAGCACCTTTAATGGTTGCCATCTCAATTGCTTCATCTGAATTTAGAACTTTAGGATCAAATGTAGATACTTTTTGAAGCAAGCTTGCTGTTTTTAACTCTTCTATCAAATCCAAATTATTATTTGAAGAAGCGCCGTCTGTTCCAATAGCCACACAAATATCATTTTCAATTAATTTTGAAATAGGTGCAATTCCTGAAGCTAATTTCATGTTACTGCAGGGATTATGTGAAACTTTAACATTGTGTTTTTTAATTATTTCAATTTCTTCGTCACTGAGCCATACACAATGTGCTGCTATAACATCCGGACCTAAAAATCCTATTTTTTCTAAATATTCGAATGGCCTTAGACCTTTTTCTTCTAAAATATCCTTTATTTCTTTTTGAGTTTCAGAAACATGAATATGAATTCCCATATTATATTCATCCGCTAATTGACGAACTTTAATTAATAATTCTTCAGAAGCAGTATATGGAGAATGTGGGCCAAAGAAAACTTTAATCCTTCCATCTGCCATGGCATTGCAGGCATTGTATAAAGCTAAATTTTCTTTAATCTCAGATTCTCTTTTATCAGCATCCCCGAAGTCTATCATTCCATATGACAAAACTGCCCTTAAACCAGAGACATCAATTGCATGTGCAACATCCTCCATATAAAAATACATGTCACTAATGGTTGTTGTTCCTGATTTAATTAATTCAACTGCTGCTAAAAGAGCACCAATATAACAATAATCACCATTAAGATTTGCTTCTATTGACCAAATATGATCATTTAACCAACTATCAAGACTTAAATCATCTGCTAAACCTCTAAATAAAGTCATGGATAAATGAGTATGAGTATTAATAAATCCTGGAAGTAATATTTTACCTTCTGCATCGATTACTTTATCAATATTACTTTCATCAATTTCATCGGAAATTTCTGCTATTAAATCATTTTTAATCAATAGTGATTGTTTCTTATTTTCAAAATTATTTGGGTTTAAAATTAATGCATTTTTGATTAATATAGTATTATACATAATAACACCTTAAAAAAAAATAAAAAAAAGTTAGTTAAAAACTATTTATAAGTTTTTGATAGCTAATTTAATATCTTCTGCTTTAACAGTTTTACGTTTTGCGATTTTAGCAACGCTGTTTGCTTCTTTAGCAACATTACGTGCAACTTCTTCTAAGTATGCAGCTAATTCATCCTTTGCATCTTCGCTGACTCTTTCAGCACCAGATTCTTTAATGATTCTTGCGATAGGAGCTTTTGGTATTTCAGACATAGTTTTCACCTCACAAAATTCAATTATAACTTATTATTAGTACCATTAATAATAAGTTAAATAACAATATAATACATCTTAATATTTAAATATTTTGTTTAATTTCAGTTATAATTTAAAAATGAGTTATAAAAATTAGAGATAAAATAAAAATAAATCTAAAAGTTAATAAAATATTAATAAAATGATTAATATATTATTATCAATAAAAAAAATCTGAGAAGATATGATGAAAATTAAAATTGCCGTTCCTTCAAAAGGAAGAATTAGTGAACCTTCTATAAACATATTAGAAAAAGCAGGTTTAGGATTAATCGATAAAAATAATCGTAAATTAATTTCTAAAACATTTAATGAAAATATAGAAGTCATGTTTGCAAGAGCGTCTGATATACCTGAATTCGTCAATGATGGTATTGCAGATATGGGAATAACTGGTGTTGACTTAATTAAAGAAAGCGAATCAGATGTTAGTGAATTACTTGATTTAAGATTTGGACAAACAAAATTAGTCTTTGCTGCTCCTGAAGAATCTGATATAAATTCAATTAAAGACATTAAAGAAGACATGAAAGTGGCTACTGAATTTCCAGTTTTGACTAGAAAATACTTAAATGAAAAAGGATTGGATTTGAAAATTGTTAAATTAAGTGGATCTACTGAAGCAGCTCCATTTATTGGCATTGCAGATTTAATTACTGACTTAACAAGCACTGGAACAACTCTTAAAATGAATCATTTAAAAATTATCGATTCGATTTTGGACAGTACCATTAAACTCATTGCAAATCATGATAGCTTATCTGAGAAAAAAGAGTTAATTGAAGCTGTCAGCACAAGTATCAGAGGTGTGCTTGATGCTGATAGGAAAAAATTAATTATGATGAATGTTGATGAAATTGATTTAGATAAAGTCAAAGAAGTTATGCCATCAATGGGTGGTTTAACAATGTCTAAAGTATTATCTGGTGAAAATACTGTTGCTGTACAAGCTGTAATTGATGAAAAACAAGTATTTGAACTTGTAAACGATTTAAGAAATGCTGGTGCTCGTGATATTTTAGTTGTGCCAATTGAAAGAATAATATAAACATTATTACTAGGAACATCAAAGTTTAAAATAGTTATATAAAAAGGATTTGATTAAATGTTTAGATTAAAAAATATAATTTCAATAAAAGACTTTGAAAGAGAAGATATTGAATATATTCTCGAAGAAGCATCTAAACTAGAAAATATTGCTAAATCAAAAGAAGTTTCAGAGGAATTAAAAGGAAAAATATTAGGTTTAATGTTTTTTGAACCATCTACAAGAACAAGAATGTCATTTGAAACAGCTATGAAACGTTTAGGTGGAGAGGGCATTGGTTTTGAAAATAGTAGATCCAGTTCCGTGTCAAAAGGTGAAAGTATTGCTGATACTGCTAAAATGTTTGAAGGATACTGTGACGCTTTAGTTATTAGACATGAACTTGAAGGGGTTTCAAAATTCATATCAGATATTGTGGATGTTCCGGTTATCAATGCAGGTGATGGTGCAGGACAACACCCAACTCAAACATTGCTTGATTTATACACAATTAAAAGAGAAATAGGTCAAATTGATAATTTGAAAATAGCTTTAATTGGAGATTTGAAATTTGGTCGTACAGTGCACTCCCTATCAAATGCTTTAGGATTATTTGAAAATATTAAAATTTATTTAGTATCTCCACCTGAACTTAGAATGCCTCAAGAAATTCTTCATGATTTAAATAAAACCAATGTCAGATATGAAGAATCAGATAACATTGAAGATGTTATTGATGATATTGATATTTTATATATAACCAGAATTCAAAAGGAACGTTTTGGTGACATTGAAGAGTATTTGAAAATTAAAGGTGCTTATGTTATTAACAAAAAAATGTTGGAAGGCAAAGATTTGATAGTTATGCATCCTTTACCTAGAATTGATGAAATTGACAGTGATGTGGATAATACTAAATACAATAAATATTTCACACAAGCTGCAAATGCAGTACCTGTGAGAATGGCAATTTTAAAAACATTAATTAAAAACAATCCTAAATAGTATAAAAAGCTGTTTCCAGTAAGTTTTCATCACATTGAAGTTTGATAATATTGGTTCTTCCTTTTCCACGTCCACGTGAAACCGTGTTGGTTGATATTAAACCTAATAATTCAAGGTCATTAATAAAATCAAATATTCTTCTATAAGTTACAGCGTCTTTTTTAGAAATATCTGTGTATGTCTCATATAGTTTACCTGAGGTAATTTCTTCATTTTTCTTTGTTAAATTCAAAATAGCTTCTAAAAGTCTTTGTTGTTGAAGTGGTAATGTAGATAAAATTTCACTGACTTTATTGTGTTCTATTCTATCTTTAGCTTTTCTTACATGATTGCTTGTCACTTTTTTTGAAGATTCGTCAAATGCTAATTCACCAGCATTTTTAAGTAAATCTAGAGCATATCTTGCATCACCTTCTTCTTTAGCGGCCATTGCTGAGCATAATGGAATCACATCAGATTCTAAAACATTATCCTTAAATGATAGCTCAGCTCTTTCAGATAAAATATCTGATAACTGATCTGCTCCATATGGTGGAAATACTATTTCTTTATCATTTAAACTACTTGTTACTCTTGATTTAATTAAATTTTTAAAGTCCAAATAATTACTAATTGATAAAACCGATACATTATCTGTTCTTGTCAGGGTATATAAAATCCCATCCCCATCTTTATCAAGCAATATATCAATTTCATCTAAAATAACAATTAAAAGTAATTTACCTCTACGGATACTTGGTCTTTTAAAAATATTTCTAAATGTATTTACAACTTCAGCTTTTGTCCAGCCACGATTTGGTACATCACGTCCAAGTCTATTACATAACTCAGCAATGACTTGATATTCTGTTGTATAATCAGTACATCTAATATGTTCAATTTTAACAAATACATTTTCATTATTTGCAAATTCCAGCAGTTGTTCTCTTGCAAATTTAGAGGTAGCTGTTTTTCCAGTACCTGTTTTACCATATAAAGTAACATTTGATGGAGTAACACCATCTAATACATCAACCCAACATTTTGCAATTTGCCTTATTTGTTCATCTCTATGTAGTAATTTATCTGGTAAGAATCTATGATCAAGAGGTGTTTTATTTTTAAAAATATTGTTTTTCTTAGACCTCCCAATAAAGTTTTCATCTTCAAAAATATTTCCCATGTTTTCACCTAAAAAAATAAAATTATAAAAAAATATGATAAGTATAATTTCCAGTGTTAATATATTAAAAAAATATTTAATAAAGTTTTTTATTACAAACTTGTAAAAATGTATGAAAAAAACATTATTTATGAAAAATTATTTTAATTAAATTGATTAGTTTAATGAAATACTAATTAAAATCAATTATAACCATGAAATTAGTATTAATATTAATTTATTCTTATTTTAAATAAATATAAGAAAATTAAATTTTAAATATGAAATAGTACAATTTCAAATATAAGATAACAATTTCAAGTGTAATTTTTTGAGAAAAATAGTATCTATTAACTTTTAGATTAGCCTAAAAATATTAATTTCAAAAATATTATCATCATTTAACATTAACAGAGAGAGGTGTATTTCAAGTGTAATGCTTTTCATGTGAAAAGCTAAAATGAAGACATACATTTCAAGTGTAAAAAAATCAAAATCGCGTGAAAATACTTTAAATCAATAGATAATAAATAAAAATTCTTTAAATTAAAAAATAAGAAAAAATAATAAAGATAAATTTCAAGTGTTTACACTTGAAATACACCTCTTCAATCTTAATATATCCTCAAAAAGGTTACACTTGAAATGCACCCCCCTGTCTCTAAATGAACATGTCATTTTCATTAGAGGAAGTTCCAGTAATGTTAGGTCTGGTGAATTTTTGGTCAATTAACCAAACACATTGTAATTTAGCTTTAAATACTCTTTTAATGGTTTTAATTAATTCATGTTTGGTCAAACCATCTTCAAATATCTGATCTGTAACAACAAATTGTTGTAATATATCTTGCACAACTCTAAGTTCAAAATCAACTAAATAACTGTTTAAACTAAAATTTAATGCCATGATGAAATCCTTTTTAGTTAAAGCGTCAGCATTATTCATTAAATTTAAATGTTCTTGAGCAACTTTAGTAGCACAGGCAATAAGAATAAAATCTTTACCTTTTGGTTTAATAACTTCCATTATATTATCTTTTGGAAACTCAATAATAAAATGAAAATCTGCATTTTCATCATATCTGACTTCACGTATGAAATCTTCTTCAGATAACCATTGTTTTACATTTTCTTCAATGCTCATAATATCATCTTATTTAAAAAAATATATAATAAATTATTTATTTTTTTATTATATATATTAAACTATGATTGAATATATTAATTTATTTAATGATATATTATTAATAAAAATAAACAATATCACCTCTCTAAACATATTTATATTTATTGTTTCAGCTTTAATATTTTCATTAGCTATTGATATTGTATTTGGTGAATTGCCAACAAAAATTCATCCTGTTGTTATAATAGGATTAATAGCCAATTTTTTCAAAAAAATATTTATAAAAATTGAAAACAGATTATCCGGATTGTTGGTTATTGCTTGTGTGTGCTGTGTCTCAAGTGTAATATTATACATTATATATTTAATTTCATCAATAAACATCATATTTTTATTTATCATATTCACAATACTGTTGTCATCCACATTTTCTGTTAACATGCTTTTACAAACTGCTGCTGACATTAAAACCGCATTATACGATAATATTGATAAAGCAAGACAGTTAGTATCATATCTTGTAAGTCGTGATACTGATGAATTAACAGAATCATTTATTGTTTCAGCTGCAATTGAAAGTCTAACTGAAAATATAACAGATTCATATGTTGCTCCAATTTTCTATTATTTTATTTTCGGCATAGTAATATTGCATTGTACTATAAATAATCAGTTGTTTTATTTGTTGTTAATTCCAATGTTGTATAGAATTTCAAATACACTTGATGCGATGATTGGTTATAAAACAGACGAACTGATCAACATTGGTTTTTTTCCAGCTAAAATCGATGATGTTTTAAATTATCTTCCATCAAGAATTGCAGGAATATTCATCGTGTTTTCAGCTTATCTGCTTAAGTTAGATGGAAAAAATGCATTTAAAGTAATGATTAGAGATGCAAGAAAATGTCCTTCACCTAATTCCGGTTATACAATGGCCACTACTGCAGGAGCATTGAATATCCAATTGATTAAAAAGGGAACATATATTTTAGGTGACAATAACAAATGTATAACTAAGGAAGATATTTCAAAAGCAGTTAAATTGTCAAAATTAAGTATTTCATTATATACTCTGACAATTGTTTTATTATTTATATTAATATTTGTGATATTATGAAAATAGCAATAATTTCTGTATCGGATAAAGGTCAAAAATTAGCAATTGATTTAAAAAAAAGGTTAGAGTTAGATTCAACTATAATTAAAACTGATTTATATCATAAAAATGTTAAAAATTATTTTCCAATATTATTCCATGAATATGATGCAATTGTAGCTATTATGGCATCTGGAATATTGATTAGATCTATTGCACCATTAATAGAATCTAAAGTAACTGACCCTGCTGTATTGAATATTGATGATAATGGTAATTTTGTAATATCCACACTTTCAGGTCATCTTGGTGGTGCAAACGAGTTAACACATAAAATTTCCAACTTAATTGACGCAACACCTGTCATTACAACGTCAACAGATGTGAATAAAAAATTAGGCATTGATATTTTTGCACGTGACTTGTATTTATCAATTGACAATACAAAAGAGATTTTATACTTTAATAAAGCTATTTTAGACGGCAGGGAAATTTCTTTAACAATTAATCCCAATTGCAATTTTGACTACTTACATGAATATTTAAATAATAATACACTTGAAATCAATGTCTCAATTTATTATTCATCAAAAATAAATACACATGAAATACATGTTTGCTTAGATGAACATAAAATAATATTAAAAGAGAGAAAAATAGTTGTTGGAATTGGATGTAAAAGAAACAAGGAATGTAAATTTATTTATGATGCCTTAAAAAAATCATTAATTGAATTGAATATTTCAACTGAAAGAGTAAACATGCTGGCATCAGCTGAAATTAAGAAGGACGAAAAAGGCATATTGGAATTATCTGATAAATTAAATGTACCGGTTAATTTTGTTGAAATGGATAAATTAAAGCTATTTAGTTCAAATGATGTTAGTAAATCTGAATTTGTAAAATCAAAATTTGGAATTTATGGTGTTTGTGAACCTTCAGCTTTAATAACCGCCGGTTTTGATTCAAAACTGATTTATAAAAAAACTTCTTACAATGGTGTTACAATAGCTATTGCTGTTTGTTAGTTAAAATAATAAAAAAATAGTAAAAAGTAAATTAGATAGCTTCTAATTTAGATAAAACTTCCCAAATTAAAGTTCTGGCATGTACTGGAATGTTAGGATCATTACTAATCTCATCTAATTTTCCTAAAACAGCACTAATTTTTACGGACTGATCTTGCTCTTTATTGTTTAATAAATCACAAGATTGATTCGCGGCCTCTCTAATATTGCGAGGAACAGTGTTATTACCTGCAATATATTTAAGAATTTCACATACTTCGTCAACTGATTCATTACTCATTATACTCCCTCCAAAATATAATATTTAAAATAAGTAAAATAACTAGTAGATAAATATTTGTTCGTAATATATTTAAATACTTTGTGGTGTTGTATTTATTTTACATTTTTAGAAAAATATATATTAAAATAAATTGAACTATTATACATGTCAGATATAAGTAAAACTACAATAAATTTACCTAAAGATTTAAAAAAAGAATTGAAAAAATTAGCAATTGATGAAGATACTTCATTATCAGGATTAATCATTAAAATGATTAAAGAAGGATTAGAAAGTAGAAATAAATCAGATGTAATTTCAGAAGAGAATTAATTAAATCTCTTCAGCTGAATTCAACATCAATGTAATAAATTGAGTTTTTGCGGTCTCTTCAACAAAAACTGCAAGTAACATAGCTTCTTTTAATTGATCGCTTACACAAATCACACCATGATTTTTTAGAAGCAATACATCTCCATTGCCAAGTCCTTCACAGGCATTTATTGCAAGTTCCTTACTTCCAGGTTTTTCATATTCAATTGATGGTAAATATGGTTTTTTTATTTCTCCAAAACCTTCTAATCTTTTGAGCTTTTTATCTGAAAAAGCAAAGCCAGTTGCATATGGAGAATGTGTATGTACAATAGCATTAACGTCAGGTCTTTTTTTATAGATTTTTAAGTGCATATCAACTTCAGAAGAAGGGCATCCTTTTGTTAATGCTTCACCATCCATATTAACTAATACAATATCCTCTTCTTTTAATTCAGATAACGATTTTAAAGTAGGGGTTATTCCAATTACATTTCCAAACCTTGCACTAATGTTTCCAGATTTACCGGAAACTAGTCCTTTATCATAAACATTTTTTGAAACACTAATAATCTCAGCAACATTTTTTTCCATTAAATAACCTCTATACAAATTTGAAATGTCTATATTTTCCTTTATGAAGGATTGGAACTTGAGCAGGAGTAGGTTCAATATTATAAATTTTTTGGAATTCAGTTTGAGTCTGAAACGTACCTGAATTGATTAAATGAACACCTTTGAATTTTTTATAACTGTTAACGTGAACGTGACCTGTATGGAACACATCTGGCACTTCATCTATTACGAGATAATCTTCAAGTTCTGAAGCAAGGGGAGTACGTTCACCATATAACGGTGCTAGATGTCTTTTCAATAGTAATTCTTTCATTATCTCATCATTTTTCTCATATGTGAAATCTTTAACAGCCATCACCATGTCATCAAAACTACGTCCATGGTAAATTAATACATTAATTCCATCTAGGGACACGACACCGGGATTAGAAATAAATTCCACATTATCAAGTTCATATAATGCTTTTGCATATTCTTCAGGAACAGCAGGCTGTGGTTCAGCTACTCTTGATGCATCGTGGTTTCCAGGAGCAATAATTATTTTAATATCATTTCTAACATTACCTAAAAACCTTGCAGCTTCATTATATTGTTCCGTAATATCTTTAATTGCAAGTTCTTTATCTTGATTTGGATATACACCAATACCATCTACAATATCCCCACCAATTACAAGATATTTAACACTTTCAGCAACTCTTCTCTGTTCTTCATCTCCAAAATCACAGTTAATCCAATCAATAAATCTTTGAAACGCATCTTCAAGGAATGTTAGGCTTCCAATGTGAACGTCAGATAAAAACACGATGCTGAAATCCATTTTTTTGTCTGGAACTTTTAAAACACCGGGATTAATGATTTCTTGACCAAAAGCAAAGTGCGGATCATCACTTTTATTTGCAATAACTCCAACAACTTCATCTTTGACAAGCTTTTCAGCTTCTCTGAACAGTTCATCGTTTTTATTTGAAAACAAAACGGAAATTTCACCAGTATCATCTTCAAATTCGACGATTTTATGACCATTTTTACTGGATCTAATTTCTCTGACCATCAATATCAAACTTAAGCTCTGTTGTGAATCGTCAATATCATTAATTTTAGTATAATTCCTGAGTTCTGGTCTTTTTGATAAGATATTGGCCAGTTTTTCATATCTACTTTTAAAGTAAGAAATTAAGTTTTCAAGTTCACCACTAGTATATGATTTTTTACTTGTATCTTGGATGATTTTAAAATCATATTTAACATCGGTTTTTTGTTCATTTCTTTTAAATTTAATTTTAGTATCCTTAATAGTTTCAGAAGCTTCTAGAATCTCTTTATTAACATGTTTTTCCGGTTTATCATTTTCTTTTTTAAGATTTTCAATTGAAATGGGCTTTTTAACTTCTGTTTTGCCGGATTTAATCTTTGTTATTTGTGGTGTCTCATCAACTGTTTTTTTAACATTAATTAAAGTTTCCTGATTATCTTTTTTAGAAGTAGTTTTATTTTCTGTTAGTTCATCGACAGTTTCAGCACTAACGGAAACCAAGTCTTTTGATGTGAATCTATCACTTTTTAATTTAACTATTAAATTAGATGCAAAATCTATAGGGTTTTCTGCATTAATGACCTTATCATATGCTTCAGGTGATAGGTTTATTCCTTTTTTTGCAAACTTTAATAGAATTTTATTAGTTGACATATTGATAAAAATTTTATTTTTCTATGTTAATAAACTTTGAGAATTTAGGATTACAATTTTAATTTGACCTTATGATTTGGGTTATATTTATTATCTATTAAAAATATAATTTAGCATATTATAATATTTTATATTTAGAAATTCAGTTTGTGATAAAAATGGCGAATAAAATACTTAAAATTATTTTAATTGTAGTGTTATTTGTTGTATTTTTTGAATTAGGTCTTTTTAGTTCCTATACTATTGTTACAGCTGAAGCTCCAAACATTCATGGGTTAATTGATATGCAGGTCACTAAAATCCAAGAGATTTTTAACCCTGAAAAAGTTAATGATGCTTTAATTAAAGATCCAACACCTGTAAACATTACAAATAAAAAGGATGTTGCACAGAAAATGGAAGAGCTATCGAAAGTAGACGGAGTTAATGTTGATTCAATGAATATTACAACCTATGATGATACGGATAATAGTAATTTAACCGTGAATATTGAAGCTTTAGGTTATGCTTCACCAAATTCAACTTCAGGACAAATTGTGATTAGCCAGGATCCATCATATAAAGTAATAGCAACAGCCAACGCTGCATATAAAGATACAGGTTTAAAAGTTGAAGAAGATACTTTAACAATTACCTCTGTTTTAAAATTGTACTAGTGATATTATGATTAATGTAATAGGGATTGGTCAAAATAGAGAAAACATGACATTAGGTGCCCTAAAAGCTATTGAAGAATCTGATGTTATCGTTGGTTATAAGAAATATATTAACCAAATAGAAGATTTAATTGAAGGTAAAGAAATAGTTAAAAAAGGAATGGGTGACGAAATAGCAAGAGCTGAGTTTGCAATTAAAAAAAGTAAAGAAGGCCAAACCGTTTCATTAATTAGCTCTGGAGATCCGGGGGTCTTTGGAATGGCTAATGTATTATATCAAATAGTAAGTAAATATGATGATGTTGATATTAAGGTTTATGCAGGAGTATCTGCACTAAATTATGCATCAAGCCATTTAGGCGCTCCATTAAATGATTTTGCAGCAATAAGTTTGAGTAATATTTTAACTCCATTATCTGAAATAGAAAAGAAGTTAAGATATGCACTTGAAGCAAATTTAATTGTTGCAATTTATAATCCAATAAGTAAAACACGTAAAGAACCATTTAGAAGGTTTAAACAATGTGTTTTAGATGTTAAAGGGGAGAATTCATTAATTGGTATTATAGATAGTACTTTTGAACCTCCTAAAACAACTATTGTTAAAATTAAAGATTTAACTGAAGACATTGTTAATATGTCTTGTACTTTAATTGTTGGAAATGATCTTACGTATGTTCAGGATGATAAGTTAGTAACACCTAGAGGATATGTAATTAGGTCTAAAATACATCCGCTATCACAGAATCATTATGAAAAATTTTTAAATGGTGAAATAGTACATGGACCAAACAGAGAATGTGAATTTTATCCATGTCATTTTGAGGGTCAATATTGTGATTTCTGTTATTGTCCGTTTTATCCATGTGGAGATTCTTCAACCGGTGGGGAATGGATTAAAGGCAAAGGGGTATGGAACTGCAAAGATTGCCTTTGGTTACATACTCAAAAAGCAGTTGAATGTTTAAGAGAACCTTTAGAAAGCATTCTTGAAAATGTTGAAGATTTAAAAACAAAGAAAAAAATTTTATTAAAGATTAGACGAGCATGTTTATTAAACAATAATCCAAAGGATTTTTAAGGGGTATTTAATTGTCAATTAAAAATTTATTAATAGAAATGAAAAATATGTCGGAGTTAATGGTTGACTTAGCTTACTCAGCAGTTTTATTTAATAGCAAAGCAGCCGCTGAAGAGGTATTAGCTTTAGAAAATGAAGTTAACTCCATGAATTATGAAATTAAAAAAGAGTCGTTAGTAGCGGCAAGGTCTTATGAAGATGCAGAAAAGTTAACTGCACTTCTTGAGATTGCAGAAGCCGCTGAAAGTATTGCAAATGCGGCTAAAGATTTAGCTGATTTAGTAATCACTGGGTTTAAACCACATCCTGTATTTAAAAGAGTCATGGAGGAATCTGATAAAAGTATTGTTAGAGTAACAATAAATGATGATTCTGATTTAGCCAATAATACATTAGGTGATTTATTATTGGTTAATCGTACTGGTATGCGAGTAATTGCAATTAGAAGAGGCACATCATGGATTTATGGACCTGATAAACATACCACATTACTTGCAAGTGATACATTAATTTTAAAGGGAACAGATGAAGGTGCAGATTTACTTGAAAAATTAGCTGCAGGAACATGTTCTCTTGAAGATATTTCAGAAGAATTAGATGATGAAATTTAAAAGAGTTGATAATATGATAGGTAGTGATAATTGTGAAAAAAAGACAGCAGAAGAAGATTCGCAGCTCACTATCTGTACTTTCAACATTTCCTGATTTTCTCAAAGAACACGAATCAATTATAAAAGAAAGTCTCATAGCTCTGTTAATTTGTGCTATAGGAGATTTAATCGCCGGTATTATACTTGGTAAAATGACTTTTTTCCTTGAAACATTTCCAGGACTTTTAGTAATAATTCCTGGAGCCATAGGCATGAGAGGAAATATTTTTGGTTCATTTGCTTCAAGATTATCAAGCAATCTTCACATCGGTATAATATCACCAAAATTTGAGTTTTCACAAGATTTAAATTATAATATATTCTCATCCTTTGTTTTAACATTAGTGCTGTCTTTATTTTTAGGTATTATAGCAAAAATATTGTGTGTTTTATTACATCAACCTTCAATGGATTTAATTGATTTTATATTGATTAGTATTGTTGCAGGCATAATTTCAAACTTGATTATGCTTCCAATTACTATGTTTGTTTCATTTAAAAGTTTTGAACATGGCTGGGATCCAGACAATATAACAAGTCCAATTATTGCAGCATTCGGCGATTTATTTACCCTTCCAGCTATAATTTTATCTGTATTTATTTTAAATTTTATTAGTTTTAATTTCATTGTTAAAGATGTTGTTCTTATTATGCTATTAATAACAATTGTTGTTAGTTTTATTCATTGCTATAAACTATCTTATGAAACTAATGCAATTTTAAAACAATCCACTCCTGTTTTGCTTTTGTGTTCATTTTTAGGAGGGGCAGCAGGAGGGATTTTAAACTCAGCGGTCGAAACATTATTAACTAATCCTAGCTTATTAACATTAGTTCCATTGTTTTCAGGGGAAAGTGGAAGTTTAATAAGTATTTTAGGAGCTAGATTATCTTCTGGTCTTCATTCAGGTTTAATTGAACCGTTAAGAAAACCGGAAGGGGAGTCTATTCATAATTTCATAATCAGTTTGATTTTAGCAGTTATTATCTTTCCGGTAATTGGTCTTTTAGCTGAAGCCTCTTCTTATGCTTTAGGTGTTGTAGGTGTTGGATTTGATAAACTGGTTGAAATATCAACATCATCTGGAGTTATTTTAGTAAGTATCATCATTCTCATTGTTTATTATGTGTCAGTTACATCTTACAATAATAATTTAGATCCTGATAATATTGTAATTCCAATTTCAACCAGCATAACCGATTCAATTTCTAGTTTAATATTGATTAGCATGTCTTTACTTTTTTTAGGGGTTTTAGTTTAATTTTAATACCATGCCCTTAAAACAAATTGACAGTCATTTGTTCTAAAGTAGTCATATTCTAAAAAGTCTTTATTGAAGTCTTTTGGAACAGAAACAAGCAATGCTCTAGGTTTTGCTTTATCTAGATGAATGAACACAACAGCACTTGTATCATCATAAAATTCTATTTTGTCATTTAAGTATATTGTGTCGATTATTGCTTTACTCCAATATTGTTCTTTAACAACCCTTGTTGAGCCAATAATATATGATAAATCATATTTTTCAGTGTTATCAATTAATAAGTAGTAATCTGAATTTTTAAGATTGCCTTTAAATACTTTAAAGTAATTACAGCTGTGTTTATCCTGATTGTGATGTTTGTTGCATTTTCCTTCATTTTGAAAATCTTTTAAAACATAACTTTTGTAAAAGTCGCATTTCACTAGTCTTGAAAGTAAAAAAACATCATCACTTTCGTCTAACTCCCCAATTTTTACACTTGAAACAGTACTCTCTTTTGGAATCAGTTCCATTGACGTGTGGATTTTGGAATTAAATAACTTGTCATATACTAACTTGTTATAATCATTTCCAAGAGCTATTAATTTTTGATAGCTAACACTATTTGGCACTATTTGGCCGTCAGTATTAACTATTGCAAGACCTGGGGTTCCTTTTCCATAATCATTCCAATTATCGGGCACTCCAGGATTATTAATTAAACTGTCAATAACTTCTGAAGTTAATTTCTCCATATTGTTTATTTCTTGAGCTTTAATAACCTTATCAAGAGAATTTTCAGCAGATGTTAAAATCACGCCAAAGATTAACAAAACCATTATTAAAATTATACTTATTTCAATAACTTTCATTTCCTCTCAACCCATACTTTTTTCTATGTGAGCTGTCTAAAATCAGACTGTCCCAATCATCAGGATCAATCTTTTTTCCATTATAGTGATCTGCAAAGACCACATGATCTGAACAGGATAATGATTCATTATTTAAAGGAGTATGTGTCTGAATAAATACTTCCATGCCATAATGGGGGCATTTGCCTTTACCTTCCAATCTGCATAAATAGCAGCTTCCATCAGCACTTTCATGAAAATATCCACTATCTAGGCAATCTTTCAATACACCGGGATCACCATGATGAACATAAGGATCATAAGGGCATTTTTTTATTATTAATGGTGCCGTTGCTTCAATATAGGATTCTGGAGAGTCAAAGTTATGCAGTAACATATAAGCAGATAGGGCAGTTTTATAATGTATTTTATTGTCATAAGCCATAATACCAGAAGCTATTGTAAGCTTTGCAACAGGCAACGGGTCTCTCAAACCTTCAATTGATGCATTTCTTTCAATAACATGTGAAAATGATTCACAGCTTTTTTTACCATTCAATTTTACTTTAAATAGCACATGCCATGGCGAATCTGTTGGTTCAACTGAAATTGTTTCAGATGATAAGTCAATATCATATTTATCTTTATATTCTTTGTTTTTTTCATCTAAATGTCTGTTTAAGTTCTTTTTAATTTGGTCTTCACTGTTCCATACAGGCAGTCCTTTGTATACTTTTTCGGTTGCTTCAGATATTGATTGACCTGCGAGCACTTCTAAATTCCTTGAATAGTCTTCAATAATATATTTAAAATTATCGTTGGCTTCAGAATTAATGTTTGAGTTTTGAATATAGTTTAATGAGCCAACAACAAAAACACAAATCAATATTAAAGATACAATCAGGATTGCCGTAGTGCCTGCAATAATATTGCCTTTTGAGTCGGGTTTCTTTCTTTTCATTTTTAAAAGTTTAGCTAGTAATTTATAAATTAATTTTTGAAGTGTGACTCTATGATTTTACACAATTATGTAATACTTATTTTAAAAATCCCAAAAAAATGTAATAAAAAAAATAGTTTTTTATATTATTGTGAATATACTATACATATTGAAAATTATAGGAGGATTTACATGTCCGATACTGTAAGAACATGGAGACATATACAACAAAGATACAATCTTATAGGTTCCAAATGTAACACCTGTGGTGAATTATTCTTCCCATCTCGTGTAGTTTGTCCTAATTGTAGAAGAAAAGGAGATCTTGAACCTTTCCAATTTTCAGGAAAAGGTAAAATATATACTTATTCTGTTATCAGATCAGCACCAGATGATTTTAAAAAGGCCGCACCATATGCTGTAGCTGTAATCGAACTTGAAGAAGGTGCAAAATTAACTTCACAACTTGTGGATTGTGACGTTGAAAGCTTAGAAATTGGTGACGATGTGGAAATGGTATTCAGAAGAATTAGAGAGGATGGAAAAGACGGAGTTATCTCTTATGGATACAAATTCAAGGTTATCAAATAATACTGCAGTTATTCTTGTAAGTCATGGAAGTACTTTGCCTTATGCCGAAAAGGTATTTGGAGAAATAAAAGAAAAGTTTATCAAAAAATCAGGTCTTGCAACTGAAATTGGATATATGAAAGTATCTGAACCTGCTATTGCAGGGGCTGTAGAAATTCTAAAAGATGAAGTAGATGATTTAAATAAAATCCTTGCGCTACCTGTATTTTTAGCTCCAGGAATTCACACTAATATTGACATTCCACAATTATTAGGTTTAGATCCTTTAGAAGAAGACCCAAGATGTCCTGATGGTAATTATCCGGATGAACATTATTTATCTATTGCAGACGATGTTGATTTTGACGGAGATATTGAGTTATTAGGTTCTATTGGGCCATGCGATGAACTTTTAGATATTATAGATAAAAGAATCAAAGAAGCATTAGCTGAATCTAAGCTAGATGACAGTGCAAAAACTGGTATTTTGCTTGTAACTCATGGGTCTAGATTAAATTAT